>JAEOTX010000151.1 GCA_016839605.1 Candidatus Thorarchaeota archaeon
GAAATAACTTGAGCTGCTCCAAATCTAAGATCAAGTGGGAATGACTGAGATGACCTCTGGAAGTGATTTGGATCCATGACTTCCATATGATAATGAGGCCTTGTCCAAAAGCAAAAGTAACGTGACCTGAGAAGCTCACCAATTGAATCGCCTTTTGCTACAACATCACCCTCTGATACACTTGGTGCACAATGCAGTACTCGGACAACAACTTCGTCGTTTTCATCAGGAGTGATGGCTATCGCATAGTCAGAATCAGAGGTGGGGAAGACTTTCTTCATCCCCATTCTTAGCTTCTTTATTCGTTGAACTCTTCCATCAACAGGGGAGAATGCCGGCCCACCCCACAATTGGTGTGATGGATATACATCTATGGAACTGCTCCGTTTGTGACCTATGAACGGGCTGTTGAAATATGAGAAAAAGGAGTCATCAGGAGCAAAGAGCTGTGTTCCTGCAGCAACTCCAACTATTCTCATTCTTTTTCACAACATACAATCTACGCTTTCTTGGCTGCATCATAGATCGGAGTGAGACGCGCCTTCCACCTCTCAAGTCCCTCGGGGGAATCTGGATAGTCTCGGTATACATCTTTGATGTCCTCCATGAGACCTGACACCTTGTTTACTCTTCTCAGAAGAGGAATGTTCCCTACCCCTGCCACCAGCCGCTTGAATTTCTCTCCTGTGCCAATCTCCATCTTCCCTGTGATACTTACACTGAGCAAGTCTATGCCCTTGACGATACCTTTCTGAAAAGCAAAGTTGATCTCGTCATTGGTCACATTGAGCAGGAACCATCTGAAAACATCCAATGAAGCCTGCTTGATTCCATAACTCTCCATGTATCGAGGATTGTAGTCCCATAGAGATTCAATTGATGTGTCATTCTGCTCAAGAGCTTCAGATGCAACGTTTCCAGCATGTACGCCGCCGAGCATAGAGGATCCAATTCCTCCTCCATGGATTGGGTTCACTTGACAGGCTGAATCACCAACAAGCATGAAATTGTCATCTACCATAGTATCGATGGGCCGCCTGATTGGAGCAATCCCTCCGCTGCTGTCGTATGTCACAAGTTTAGTATTCATGAACTCCCAGTTCGTCTTGACGAATCTATCGAAGATTGTCCGCGGGTGAGTGTATCCAGGAATCATCATCACACCAAGCCCTATATTGACTCTGTGAGGCCCTGCAGGAAAGACCCAGGTGTAGCCACCAAGTGTCTGTTCTTGATTCCAGTGAATCTCTAAGATATCAGGGGTCTCGAATTCGAATTCTGGGGTTTCGTAGATATCTCTCCATGCGACCATTTGGTCTTCCTTTGCAATGGTCTTTTCAATTGGGGAACTATCAGGTAGTTGACGACGGAGCATTCCAGTGGCGCCTGTTGCGTCCACGATAATTCGTGCTGTGAGATCTTTCTCAGCCTCTCCTTCTTTTGATATCCTGACACCCGAAACCTTCCCATCATCAAGCAGAAGCTTCTTGACCCGAGTCGAAGCAGAAACCTCAGCGCCAGCTTTCTCAACCAAGGAAACAAGCCACTGGCCCATCTTATGTCGATTAAATGAGTAACCTCGGGTGGTCTCTCCCTCCATTGTGAGCTTGTGCTTTCCATTGGGAGCATAGAGATCCATTCCCGCAACGGGGTGTTCGACAATGTCCTTTGGCAAGTCAGGAAGTCCAATCATCTCCTTCAGCTCTCGAATGTGATGTGCTCCAAGAGCATCTCCACAAGTCTTCAATCCAATTGTGTCCCTTGCCTTTCTGTCTAGTACTAGGACAGAATGTCCCTTCTGAGCTAGTGTCAGCGCTGTAATTGCGCCTCCTGTACCAGCACCAGCGATAATAACATCATAATCTACCATTGTTCGCTACCTCGACATATTCCATGTCTGCTCAAGAAATCCCTCGAGCTGCAGAGATACTAGAGCGTTATCAGCCCATCCGCATACGGACAAGTCAGGCATTGAGATAAGGGCTTCTGCACCATCAATCACAAGATTGACAGCGAGTGTATCTTCCCTAATTCTCTGCTCTGCTTTGTAATCATGCGAATCGGACTCCGTCGCAACAATCAATCGTATCGAAACGCCTCGCTCGGATGCGGTCCTCAATGCGGCATGTACTGGCTCATCATACATGTCCATATTTGGTGTTACTAGGAGAATTCGCTCAGATGCCCTTGAGACCATTCCTTGCATTTTCGATTCTACGACCGATCTGCCCCGAATTGTGTATATCAATGTGGGCAGTAGTCGCTTTGTTTCTCGCTCTCGCTGTATCCTTTCCATGTCCAAGATGAGCTGGTCCAATTTTGTGGATAGGAGGTCTCTCACATTTGACAATGGAGTGAACTCGAATCTGCGAGGTCTACCCTCATGTTCGATAGCTAGGCCTCTGGATACCAATCCTTCAAGAACAGAATACAGGTTTGCATGATGAATTCCTGTCGCTGTGGAAAGATCAGCTACAGTGGCGCTGTCCAGTTGATTCAGTGCTAGAATTACTGAGGATTCATGTACACCAAACCCAAACTCTCTAAGCGTCGCCTCTGCTCGTGAGCTTACTTGCTCTATTCTTTCTTCAGCGATTGTCATCTCGGCCGAAATTATGTGTAATTGCTACTAATTTAAGCCTTTCTGAAGAGCATATCCAGTCAGGACTTCCTTCACAATATCACGAGCAGCGATGGCCCCAAGGCCAGACTTGTCAGTCAACGGATTTAGTTCAACGACATCGACATAGCGAACCTTTCTTGTTGCGAAGCAGGCTCTGATGAATTCAACCAAGGTCTCAATTTCAGGACCTCCGGATTCAGGATGACTGACGCTGGGCTGGACTGACGGTCTCAGCACATCGAGATCGATGGAAATGTAAATTGTATTTACACGAGTGGAAACTGCATTGAGCGATTCCTGGAAAGATTCAAACGAATGAATCAGTAGGTCCTCTCCAAGAAGGGCTTTCTTCTGATCTGGAAGAGCTGACCGAAGGTCATAGGCGACCACATCCTCAAGTTCTACTACCTTCTCTTCTATAAGCCGCTTCAGAGTCGTTGCGTGTGATAATGAATAGCCACCGTAGTCTGCATAGAAATCGGCGTGCGAGTCAAAGTAGACTAGCCCATACCTTCCAGGGCGGGCACGTTTGATTCCTTTGAGTAGAGGATAGGTTATGAAATGGTCACCACCAAGAAACAGGTAATTAGAATCAAATACAGCTAACTTTGCAGCGGCTTCTGAAATGTCAACTTGTGCGGCATCTGGAAGGCGACCCATAATTTCTAGGTCCCCGATATCCTCCAAGGTTATGAGCTTAGACAATGGTTCGTCAGTGACTAGCGAGCCTTTACCAATACTGAGCGGAAAGCTGTGGGATCTCTCGGAATCTGTAGCTGCTCTAATGGCGTCAGGACCAAATCGGCATCCCGGCATATGACTGGAAGTTAGATCATATGGCACTCCTAGCACACCCACATCAGGGGTTCCAGACTCAGGCTCCTTAATCCCGAAGAACCTTCTAGGGAGTCGTAAGTAACCGTTGAGTTCGTCACGCAGAGGCATGGTAGTTCACAAGAAGTCTTGTTCAGACTCACTTCTGATAAACATGATGCACGGAAAGAAAAAGAAACGCAACGACTCTCGGAAAGCACCGAGAGTCGCACTGTTACATTATGTCTGATAGAACTCGCTGCCGCCGCCGCCACGAATTAGTCCCAGAACTGAATAGATGCCGGTAACACCAACTAGGCCAAGTATCATTCCAGTGTAAGGCCAGCCATCAGCAATCCCTTGCTGGATTAGACCAACTACATCAGCGGTGACATCAAAACCCTGATTGCTAGTGTCTTTGGTGAAGACATTCGTGTTGTAGTCGTAGGTTAGGACCGCTCCTGGAAATGTGTAGCGACCTTCGTTTGTGAAAGTCACAGTATAGGTGATGCTCTGAGATGCTCCTGGCGCAAGAGTTGCCCAATTGTCAGATGTGGAACCACTGACCCCAGCATCAGGATAGATGGCACTGAACTCAGTATCAACAAGAGACACGTTAGCTATGGGATCATCACCATCGTTGGTCACAGTCACAGTCACTTGTGTAGACTCTCCGACTGAACAGCTCTCTGGGTCGAATGAACGCTCCAATGAAATCAGAGGTGGCAGATTCGTTGCATTGAAAGTGACAGTGTAGTCGGGTTGAGTGCCTAGTCCCGTACCATTCCAGAAAATCAGGTTGGTCGCATTGTCATAATATGTGAGATTATGTGCCTGGTCCTCTGGGGAATACGAGGTCACATTGATAGTGTGCGGGAAATGGGCAATTACTGCTGAAAGTCCTGAATCAAGTGGTACGACATTCCCTGTTGAACCAAGCAGGTCAGCAAAGATATCCAAATCAGTACTAGAAGTGGAAAGCAGCTGCTCACCAAGATACCCAACTGCCGCGACAGCTAATGGACCTTCCAATGTGAGATTGCCGATATCGAACTGCGAGGTGAAGAAATCCGCTGCAATGAAGCCACCTCCATCTCCACTAGTGAATCCGCTGATTAGATCCACCAATGCATCCATATCAGGAACAGCGATGAGGCCAGCCGCAGCTGCAGGAGCGTTCTCGAATATTGTTCGATCAATAGAGGCTGCGAAGCCATCCGTGTTCATGACGTCGAATATCGCATCGATGACCTCTGCGTCAGAGATTGTCATCTGTTCGATAAACACATCGATGGACTGGAATGGGAGCTGCAACTCAAACTCAGGTGGGAAGAAGCTCTCATCAATTCGCAACGAGAAGAGCTCAGAGAAACCGAACCCAAAGCTGGTAGTCAAGTGACTCTTTATCTCATTCATTCTATAGCGAGAGGTTGCTTCTTCAACATCCAGAAAGACATTAACCAGCATATTGAGTTCATCACCAATCAGGTCCATTATGGAATCCATGCTGAATATTTCAGTCTGAAGCGGAAAGAACCCACCATCTGATTCGTTTCCTCCTAGGAAACCTGTGCCGAGGAGCTCAAAGATGTACTCCAGCATCTCACCATAAGTAGCCACTAGGACCATTGCAATGCATCCGGTATACATCTCGGATAGAACCCCTCCGGTAGTGACACCAAGAGTCTCTGATGGTATTCCTAGTTGCCCATAGATCACCTGTGGTGCACCCTCTTCGTCGATATTGGCTAAGACAAGCTCTGCACCATGCTCTAAGATGTTACTAAGAAGATCACCAATTTCAACATCCTGTGCTGGGCTGTAGCTATCATTGAAGACAGTAGCCGCCACTGCAGGAGAGACCAATAGGAATCCCATTAACGCAATTACGAATGCGTGTTTGTAAACGTGCTTCATTCTTCTTTCACTCCTTTGGGCGGACCATTGCGCCAAGTATTCCAGCTACAATGACCACAACAATTGGGACAACAACCCACATGACAAGTGGAAGGATCATTGAGAAAATGTCCAAACCTCCACCCGCCATGCCTGCTATCATGGGAAGAATCCCACCAATGACATCTTGGATCAACGGAATGCCAAGTATGTCTACAATTGAAGTACCAGGTGGAATGGGAGGCAATGTACCCAGGTTGAGTCCAGTCATGAACATCTGTATGACGCAGAACCCAGCGATACCTAGACAGAAGAGCCAGGTCATAAATCCGACCACGAATGCGCCCTTCTTGGTACCAGCTAGCACACCACCCAGAAATCCTGCTGCACCCCATATTGCGATCATCATGATATTGGTCATTGGGTTGACTAGTAAAATATTGACCATGACCAGAGTTGGCCTCACATAGTTACCGAGTTGTGGAGCCATCCACTGAATCAGGGTATTATACCCAGCTGGCAAAAGGAACCAGCCACCAGCGAGAATTATAGCCATAGCTGACAGCCAGCCAAAGTATTTGCTTCCGAAAGCCATAATCTGAATAAACCTCCAGACGAATACAAGGTTCTGGACCTATACTCTATTGATTTCTTATTAACTTCTGTAGGGTGCAGTCAATTCGAAATTAGGAAAGAAAGATATATTGAGATGGCAATGACGTCTTTACGCCTAGCCTGGAGCTGCAATATAGATCGTGGCATCTCAGCGACTTAATGTTGTGTAAAGGGCGACACAAGCAAGTAGATGAGCTAAGGAAGACATGATTACTATGGCAGAAGAGGACACACAACGCTCCGTATATGAGCTTCTCCAGCTTATGTCTTCACTCAACGACACCAGAAGGGCAATCCTCTTGGCGCTGGGACATATATACCCCCGGAGTGTTAGTGGAGTCCAACTCAGCCGTCTGATAGGGTACAGCGGGAAATCAAGATCCCTCTATCGGGGTGTGCTTACACATCTCCAGGAAGACAAGATGATCTTGATTGACCAGCTCACACCAAAGTTGTACTCAATCAGAATCAACAATGAGCACCCCCTCTTGGGAGTGCTTGTTGACATGTGTCGAGCTTACGGAAAAGAGGTGAAGAGCCTCTACCTGAAAGCCATGGAGGAAGAGTAATGGACCAGCTGCTCATGAAAGCACGAGCGCTTCACAATGAGAGAAAGAAGATTGCTTTCTCTGCGCTCCTTATAGCTGGCACTGTAGCTTTCTATCTCTTCTATTCTCCAGGGATTATTGACTTGCCGCCTCCTGATTGGTTCCCAAGTGGATGGATCCAAGGATTTGAGGTAGTAGCTTCATTCAACACCATAGCATTCTTTCTGGCGCTGGGCTTGATGGTGCTAGCCTATAGCGTTTGGACCTGGGCATTTCTCCCCAGTCCAGCTGCAATATACACTATGGGAGTCCTAAGAGGAATTCTTGGTCCTGATGTGATAATTAGGCAGTCAATTGGCAAGAAATTCAGAGTGATGCTTGAAGGTGGTAATCATATCGATGTGAGCTGTAGCATCAAGGGACTAGGAGGAGAGTGGTTCAACTATCGACTAGTGTCATCCAAAGTGGAAGGCGAAAATCTTGACAGCATCGCCTTGAGACATGGAATGTCAATTCAGGATGGCCATTTCACTTCTCATGTTTCGAATGATGAGCTTCATTCGAGAACTCTGCTTCTAGCAAAAGCAATGATGTTTGTAAATGCTAACTAGATTCTTCATCAAGGATTAAGACACGCCACAAACCTATTTCTATCATTAGAGGAGTTTCATTCTGGGATATCGGAATGGTCATGCGTATAAAGAGAACTGTTGATATCGCTATGTCTAACTATGAAGGAATCATTGGTTCCGCTGTATTTTCATATGAGGGAAAGGTTGCCTATGCAACTGATAACATGCAACTTGATTTGCAAGACCTCCATACAATACTTAACGCATGGAATGGCGGGACCAATAATTTCAATGTGAAGCAAATCTCTTTCCTGACCGCCATGGCAGAGAACAATGGTTTTGTCGCGATAAATCCGGAAGGAGCAATCAGTCTCATTGTGGGTACAGGCAAGGGAGTCTGGTTTGTTTCGTGCTTCGCACCAATGGACCAGGATAAGTCAGGAATTCTTCGCGAGTGCGTTCAAGCAGCTAAGCTGCTCGAAACATCTGTTTCAGTTCTGGATGTATGACAGATTCATTCCGAGACAATCATTGACGGCTGTTCAGCAATTGTCTGGGCAATCAAAGAGAAGATGGCACCTAGCCAACCGATCGATTGGGCTAATTGAACTGTTAATCCCATCACAAGAGTTCCTACCATCAATAACTGAACAAGACTCATGACAAGACCTGCTACACCCATTACGATACAGAGCAGAACAACAAACCGACCGATCTGATAGCGGCGAGTTGTCAGGATTATACCTCCAATAATCACGCCCACGCCACCGATAAAGGTCAAACCACCGAGAATGCCCATTATGATATCAAATGTTAGGACGAAATCTGCTCCAAAAAGATTGTCTAAATGGGGACCTAGTTCAGCAAGAGTTCCGATTGCTCCGCTTGCTCCGGAGGAGACCATTAGCATTCCTCCCAGAAAACATAGGATAAGTGGGTTCTGATTATGGATTCTCTTCAAGGTAACTAATGGCCCGGATGGAGTCGATTTAAAGGTAATCCTGCATATAGTAGACAATCAGATGTGGTTCGTTCCTAGTAGTATGAGCTCCAAATCTTCATTTCTTTTTTCTTAAAGAGCCCTAAGAATTTGAAGCAGAACACTAGCTTACGACGCCTTTTTTAGTGAGTATCTCACTGGAGAGGTACACCAAAACGCTGAGCACTACACTGCTTGCGTTTGATACTCCAAAACTAACATGTTAGGAGAGAGAGTGAAATATGAGTTCAAGTAACAAGAGTGTGATGGCTGTCGCGCTGATTATCATCATAGGCATCGCCGGTCTCGGCATCTATATCATTGCCTTCAATCCGTTTGCACCACCAACGACGACAACTACCACCACAACGACAACTACCACCACGACGACTACTGGTAATCCCAATCCATACGATGTTGCAATAGTATTTGCTACCGGTGGACTTGGTGACAAGAGCTTTAATGACGCGGCTTATCAAGGCGCGTTAGACGCGGAAGACCAACTAGGTATCACTTTCACGTACGTCGAACCTGCTTCGGTCACGGAATTCGAGGGCTATATTCGTGATTATGCCCTTCATGCGGGGTATGATGATCCCTACGACCTAATTATCTGCGTTGGATTTACCCAAGCTGACGCGTTGATGACAGTGGCAAACGAAACACCAACCCAGAACTTTGCCATTATCGACATGTGGATCGACCCAGTCGTCTATCCAACAGTGACATCATTGCTCTTTAATGAGAACGAGGGTGCCGCACTTGTCGGTGCGCTCGCAGGCCTTATGACCACAACAAACAAGGTCGCTATTGCTGCGGCATATCAGAATGATATGTTTGACAGGTTCGCAGGTGGGTACGTCTTTGGAGCCAACTATACGAACCCGGGAATTGCAGGTGACCTCTCGCATGCAGCACCGTATAATTGCACAGTCGCATACGTAGGAAGTGACTGGCGCGCATTTACCGACATCCCTGCTGCAACGATACTAGCTGACGCTTTGTACAATGCGCAAGGAAATGATATTGTCTTTGCCGCAACTGGGCGAGCAGGTCTAGGTGTGATTAACACAGCCAAGGTCTTGAACGAAACCTTAGACCACCCAGCTTGGGCAATCGGAGTCGATTCGCCGCAGATGTACCTCGGGACTGCCAATCCATCTGCTCCTGATGCGCCAACAGCTGTCATCACATCAATGCTCAAGAGAGTTGACGTCGCAGTCTTTGATGCAATCAAAAATGCTACGACTACAGGCCACACACCTGGCATATGGTCCGGCACAGTTGCGAATGGCGGCCTCGACTTTGAGATAAATGCAGACTTGAGAGTCATCCCACAGAGTATCCTTGATGAGGTTAATGCGTTCAAGGCGTTGATTGCAGCGGGAACAGTTGTAGTACCGTTCAATCTCTACTGGATTTAGTGTGTACTGAATCGAAACAGGAGGCGAACGCCTCCTTTTCCTCTTTTTCTTTATTCGTAATCTCATCCCGCACGGTTTATTACGAGGATTAGTGATACATCCGCCCATAGGATGTCATACCGAGTTTCCCTGTCGAAACTCGGCTCCCCAATCTAGGAGGTTGTAGCCATCTACGCAGTTGAGCTTGAAGGAATTAGTAAGACCTTCCCGGGCGGCGTTCAGGCGAACCGGGATGTGACTCTGCGAATTGAGGAGGGTGAAGTCCACGGTCTTCTCGGCGAGAACGGAGCTGGCAAGAGTACACTCATGAATATCCTCTACGGTCTATTGTCAAAAGACTCCGGAAGAATTGTCATCAAAGGGGAGGAGGCTGATCTGCAATCCCCACAGGATGCGATCGTTAGAGGAGTAGGTATGGTCCATCAGCATTTCAAGCTGATACCTACACTCACCGTGACAGAGAACGTTATACTAGGTCTTGAATCCACGTTGAAAAGACTCGGCGCAATTAGCCGGAGAGCCAGTGGATTGATCAAGCCATTTATACGAACTGACTACAAAAGCGCTGAGGAGAAGATACGAAGAATCTCAGAAGAGAACGGACTAATAGTAGATCCACAGGCCA
Source organism: Candidatus Thorarchaeota archaeon (assembly GCA_016839605.1). Classification (GTDB taxonomy): domain Archaea; phylum Asgardarchaeota; class Thorarchaeia; order Thorarchaeales; family Thorarchaeaceae; genus SMTZ1-83. Next base: position 10,096 of record JAEOTX010000151.1, read on the forward strand.
AAGTGGCAGACCTATCAGTCGGTCTGCAACAGAGAGTTGAAATTATAAAGACGCTCTACAGAGACGCTGACATTTTGATACTTGATGAACCAACGTCCGTACTCACCCCCCACGAGGTTGATGAGCTCTTTGAAACCCTTGAGGCCTTCAGGGATTCCGGCAAGACCATAATCCTAATCACCCACAAGCTTCGTGAACCAATGGCACTATGCGATAGGATTAGTGTTCTACGAGATGGCAGCCTCGTGGGAACAGTGAATAGGCAAGACACATCGCCCGAGGAGTTGGCCGAGCTAATGGTAGGGCGTCCAGTTGTTTTCAGGATTGAAAAAGCTCCGGCCTCCATTGGCGAAGCTGTCCTTTCAGTGAGAGAATTGAAAGTAGCTGACAGTCGCGGATTGACAAGAGTTAGAGGAGTTTCTTTTGAAGTTCACGCAGGGGAAATCTTTGGCATTGCTGGCGTTGAGGGGAATGGTCAGACCGAGCTAGTCGAAGCTATCTCAGGTCTGCGAAGACCTCTGGGAGGACATATCTTTCTCTCGGGTCAGGACATAGCAGGCCAGAACGCTAGAAGTGTGCGAGAGGCTGGTGTGAGCCATATCCCGGAGGACAGACAGAAACGAGGACTAGTCCTGGGATACAACGTCAGGGAGAATATGGTACTCGGGAAACATCATACCGATCGTTTTACTTCAGGACCGCGTGGCTTGTTAATTGATGGCGATAGCATCCTTGAAACTTCGGAAAAGCTGGTGGATGATTTCTCGATAAAAGTCGGGAGCCTAAAAGGACAAGTCAGCACTCTTTCTGGTGGAAACCAGCAGAAGCTGATTGTTGCAAGAGAACTGGCATTCGGACCTAAGCTGGTTATCGCGGCTCAGCCTACTAGGGGTCTGGATGTTGGAGCAACTGAATACATTCACAATGTACTTGTTACAATGAGGGATGCTGGAGGGGCTTTGCTCTTAGTAACAGCAGACTTGGATGAGGTTTGGTCCTTGGCTGACAGGATAGGAGTGATATTTGATGGACAATTAGTAGCCATCAAAACACCCGAAGAAACCAGCATGCAAGAACTTGGATTACTTATGGCCGGTCATGGTGTTGACCAATCTTCTCAGGGGGTATCGAATTGAGCGGGGAATACATCGAAGACAGCGCAGTGGATGTATCTCATACACATGAGGAGAAGTCAAGTGCATTCCAGAAGCTAGTCATCGTATTCAACAAAGTCAAGCACAGACTTCCAAGCAGAGACTATTGGAAACCGCTATTTTGGTCTCTGGGATCCATTATCCTTGCGCTCTTGGTGAGCGCTATTATGATGACGGTCATGGGGTATGATGCCATTATGGCTTTCGACTACCTCATACGCGGTGCTTTGGACCAACCCGACAGGGTTCTCCAGTATGCGACTCCATTGATTCTTACGGGCTTGTCTGTTGCACTCGCCTTCAGATGTGGCCTATTCAACATTGGACCTGAGGGGCAGCTTCTGATTGGTTCAATGGCAGCGGCAATTCTGGGATATGTGGTTGCCCTTCCATTCTTGGTTCATCCCCTAGTTTGCATCGGCGTAGCGGCATTAGCCGGGGGACTATGGGGATTTCTTCCTGGACTGTTGAGAGCCTATCGTGGTGCTCACGAGGTGGTCACCACGATGATGCTAAGTTACGTAGCGATCAATTTCACTCAATATTTAGCCGGTGGTCCACTGAAAGAGCAGGGAGAATACGCATGGATTTCCCAAACGACTCGAATCCTAGACACTTCAGAATTGGCCAAGATATTTGGTCCATACCTGCATTGGGGATTCGCAGTCGCCATTGTATGCGTTATTGGTATTGATTTCCTGCTGAAGCGGACTGTTCTGGGTTATGAAATGAAGGCAGTTGGATTAAACGAGGAAGCAGCAGAATATGCCGGCATTAATTCCAAGCGGAGCATGGCTCTGGCACTAGGAATCAGTGGAGCCCTAGCTGGTATTGGTGGTGCAGGAGAAATCCTAGGAACCCATCACAGATTCCTTGATGGCTGGTCAGGTGGATTGGGATGGGACGGAATAACAGTCGCAGTTCTCGGCAACAACAGTCCTTGGGGTGTGCTAGGCGCAGCGATATTCTTTGGGGCCCTCAGGGCTGGCGGGAACCGCATGCATCAGTTTGCCCACGTACCAATCGAGATCGTTGGTTTGATTCAAGGTCTGGTCGTTATATTTGTAGCTGCACCAAGAATCATTGATTGGCTAGGCAGACAGACCATAGATTCAGCAAGCTGGATTAAGAGAGAGCCTAGAGAGGGATTGCCCGGCATAGCTGTCTTGGTCTTTAATCTATTCGGACTGTTCTTGGGTATCGGCATATCGGCATCGCTGTTCGCAACCAATCCTATACTTGGCGTGATGTTTTCAATGGTCGGCATCGTCAGCGGTCTAGTGTCATACAGGATACTCTCAAGACAGGAAACAGCATTGTCCCTATCAATTATCCCAGCAATTGCATGGGTTGACGCGATGGTTCTTGATATTTTGATTGGGGAAGCGATGTTCTTCAACATGGGAATGGTAATGGTCATTGTCGGTCTCATCCTCTCGGTCGTGTTATGGATGATGCAGGCTCTCACTGTACAACCTGATGGAGGCGAAGTATAATGCAAGACATTCAGACTCTAGTTGCTCTGACAGGATGGCTTCTGAAGGCTACTCTAATGATGTCTACACCACTGGTCTTGGCAGCATTGGGAGGCTTGTTCTCGGAGAAGACAGGGATTGTTAACATTGGTTTGGAGGGAATGATGTTGATAGGCGCGTTTAGCGCAGTGGCAGCAACGTACTTCACTGATAATCCCTGGCTAGGCGTTCTGGCTGCGGTAATAGCTGGAGGAATGCTAGCGTCCATCCACGCCATCGTGTGCGTCAAGTACAAAGGGAACCAAATTGTGAGTGGTGCAGGCATCATACTCTTTGCGGGAGGATTTACGACACTAATGCTGGAGGTCGTTTGGGGTGTGAAGGGAGTGTCAGACTCAGTCACAAGATTACCCAATGTGGTCATTGAGCCTATAAGCGATATTCCAATCCTAGGGGTGGCCCTTGGAGCACAGTCTCCACTTGTTTATATCATGTTAATACTGGTTGTCGTAAGCTGGTTTGTTATATACAAGACCCCGTTTGGTCTTAGAATCCAAGCAGCCGGAGAAGATCCAAGCGCATTAGACGCTGCAGGAGTCAGTGTTAGTAGTGTACGCATGATTGGGGTGGTTCTCAGCGGCTGCCTATCAGGATTGGGAGGTGCCTATCTAGCAATCTCATATGCTTCAGAGTTTGGAAAAATGATGACTGTAGGTAGAGGATTCATCGCCCTGGCAGCCTTGATTTTCGGTAACTGGACTCCATTTGGTTGCCTCATTGCAGGCGCATTATTCGGATTCCTAGATGGACTCCAATTTGCAATCTCTATTCTACCGGAATTCAGTTTCATGCTAGAGTATGTTAACTTCATCAAAATGATACCATATGTCTTAGTGATAGTGGCTCTCGCAGGAATAAGAAAATCTGTCCCGCCCAAGGCAATTGGTACACCATACGAAAAGGAGGCCCGTGGTTAAGGCCAAGTGCGTACAGCATATGATAGCCCCTAAAAAACAAGAAAAGGGGTGAAACACCCCTATTTCCCGGAATTCATTCTCTGCCAGCAACGCTTGCAGATGCCCGGCGCAGGCATGGTGTTGCCATTCGCCCAGCCCTTGCAGTTGGGAGCCACACGAACAGTGCAGCGTTCCATCTTGCGGGGATAGCGAAGACCACCGAACTCGCGAACGCGGGTCTTCTTCTGGCCTCGACGGCCCTTCTTGTGTGGCAAGTTACTGTTTTTCCTACTATGGCCTCAAGGGCGACATAGCTATGAAAGGGCGTCATCGAGCATGTCCATAACAAAACTCACGAGCGCCAGCGAACAGCTTCTTCTTTTAAACTCTTGCAGAATTTGGACGATTTCCATAAGGTTCAAAGCAAGCAGAAGCCGTTCCTCTGCTATGACTGTCCACTATGAGGAACGTGGAAAGGGAAATCCCGGTCCGATCATCATGGTCCACGGAGCAGGCGGCTCTTCAGCAACTTGGTATATGCAGGTCAAACATCTCTCTGACCGATTTCATATGATTGGCATTGATCTCAATGGACATGGAAGAACACCTGACCGGAAAGAGGATGATCTGACCCAGGCTTATCTGAATGACATCGGAACCATCGTCGGTCAATTCGAGAAACCAGTCTTATGTGGTCATTCCATGGGGGGAGCATTGACTCAGCTCTACGCTCTCAGGTATCCCGATAGATTGAGCGGAATAATCCTTGTCGGCACAGGTGCACGCCTCCGTGTTAATCCAATGATATTCAACCTGCTTGAAACTGACTTCGAAGGGTACGTCAATGCGGTTGGCGAATTCATGTTCCACGAAGACGCTGATGAATCCATAAAGGAGGCATCAAAGGCAGAAGTAAGAAAGTGTCCAGCCACTATAACACACAGAGACTTTGATTTATGCAATGAATATGATATAATGGAGGAGGTGGCTGGTCTTAGCCTACCTGCATTGGTAATAGTGGGTGATAGTGATGTCCTTACTCCGGTGAAATACTCGCAATATCTGGCGGATAGAATTGCGGCGTCTGAGATACACATAGTACCGAAAGCTGGACACAGTGTCATGCTAGAGCAGTGGGAATCATTCAACGACATAATTGCGAACTGGTATCAAGCCCTCGCAACATGACCTATATCCATTTGTCCTCCCTAATAGCTTCTAGCCAATTTGTTTGGTCAAAGTAAACTTCATTATGAACGATCTTATCAAACATGACTTCAACAACATCCATGCCCTCTTCTACAATCACTCTTGTGCCAACTGGAATCTCGGCTTTCCATTTCAAGATAAAACCGTCTTTGGTGGGAAATACCTTTGAGGCGGTCCAGACCCATTCAGGATTTCTCTCAAGCAATTTCTGGAAGTAGGGTCGTATCTGATCATGACCCTGGATTCCATGGGGTTTAGCAGGATCGCGATAAAAAGCATGATTCGCATAGAACTCGATTAGCTTCTCAGGCCGATTGCCCGTCCAGGCAGTAAGCCATTTCTCACAGAATTTCAATGCCTCAGCTTCGTGCATGGTTTGACTTAGACGAAACTAATGGTTTACTCTTCCGGTTCAAGGCCATAGAGCAGCTCCGGCAGAAACTTATGTCAGATTTGGAGCCATGAGTTGTTCTAAATCACAATGATTCAAGGAGAGAAATGAATTGGGAGAACAACAGTCAACAGGAATGGTCCCAACCGATAGAAGAGAAAAAATCGCTTGGTACCTGTTTGATTTTGCTAACACCAGCTTTACAGTGCTTATTGTGACCGCATTATTCCCACTATACTTCCGGACGTTGGTAGGAGATCCGCTTGTGGGTGGTACTCTTTGGGGATATGCGGGTAGCATCACCATGCTCATTATTGCTATCACATCACCAGTTCTTGGAGCGATGGCTGATTATACAGGGGCAAAGAAGAAGTTCCTGTCATTCTACACCGCATTATCAATCGTGTTCACATCACTCATGTTCTTTCTGAGTGATGACCTGCCAACATTTCTTGGCGTGGATATGTGGATGTGGGCATTCATCCTCTTTGTAGTGGCCAATATCGGATTTGAGGGCGCATTGCCATTCTATAACGCATGGCTTCCTGAAATCAGCACTGAAGAGAATGTAGGAAGAATCAGTGGAATAGGGTATGCCGCAGGCTATGTTGGTGCAATGCTGACTATCATAATTGCTTTAGTTAGCTACATCATGCTCCCAGACTATCCGACTTTGCCTTTCCTGTTTGCAGCAATCTTCTTTCTTGTGTTTGCAATTCCCAGCATAATTGGCTTGAAGGAGCGTCCTGCAAGTCAATTTCCAGATGAAGAAGGCGTGAGTATTGTTACAATTGGTTTCAGAAGGGTGAGGAAGACCATCAGTAAAATCAGTGACTATGAAGGACTCCCGAGGTTCCTAGCATCATATTTCTTGTTCTCCGATGCCATTAGCACCGTGATCTATTATGCCGCGATATTCGGGGCTGCGGTCTATGGATTCAGCACTGAACTCATACTGATCTTTTTCGCAGTGACCCAACTTGCAGCAATTCCAGGAGCATTTGTTTTCGGATATATTGCAGACTCAATTGGTACAAAGAAGACACTGATGATAACTCTTGGAATCTGGATAGTCGCTTTGCTTATCGCATTCTTTGGTGAAGCTCAGATTATCTGGTGGACTGTAGGAATGATTGCAGGAGTTGGCATGGGCTCTTCGCAAAGCACAGCTCGGAGCATGTACGGTCAGTTCATTCCCGAAGAAAAGAGAACAGAGATGTTCGGCATCTATGCCTTGAGTGGCAAGTTTGCTGCAATTGTCGGTCCGTTTATCTATGCGACTGTGCTTGCATTGGTTTCGAGCCTTGGAGAGGCTATGGCCCATCGAATAGCAATGCTTAGCATCCTTGGAGTATTCGTCATAGCACTACTGATCTTGGTCAAGGTCAGACAACCTGTGATGGGTGAAGCAAAGGTTCATCTCGAAGATGATATGAGACCTGGAATGTAGAATGATGAGAGGGGACACACCCCTCTCCTCACCCCCAAGGTGAAATTAGCTAGTGGGTGTTATGCATGAAAGAAGAGCCCTTACGCGTCAAACTTGTGGAATATCGTGGAAGCACATCCGTTTTCATAGATGCAAAAGTCGATGAGGAGGGGAAATTCGTGGTATCAGGGCAAGACATAGGAGAACTTCCAGAACAGCACTTTGGGGACTCCGACTATGAGTACTGGGTTGTTGTGCCTAAAGATGAGAAGGATAGAGTGCTTCTTGCTCTAATGGAGAAGCTCTATCTGGGGGATTCAAAAGTGGTGTCCGCGTTTATGGATTTGCTAAAATCTAAAGGAATTCAATACGAGTTTGGTAGTTGGACCTGA
>JAEOTX010000152.1 GCA_016839605.1 Candidatus Thorarchaeota archaeon
AATCTGCTAATGTATTATTAGGAGAACATAGTAAGAGGATGCGGTAAACAAAGTAGGAGAGCAGCAATGCAGACGCTTACGTGGTTGGAACTTGTCAGTTTGCTTGGTGTCGCTTCAGCTCTTTTAACCGCCGTTGGTTCAGGGCTGAAATGGTGGTTTGACCGCAGGACACGGAAAACCGCGGCATTCATGAAGACCTTCGAGCGTTTTTCTGACCTGACCGCACAATTCTACATGCCAATGGCTGTGTTGGGCGGTCGTGTTGCCAGACTCTTCGCCCAACTAGACAAACCCAAGCCGCCAGAGCGTAAATTCGCCTTCTTCATACTATCGAGGTTTCACGTGCGCGTCCTACTATACATGGTAGAAGGGGGAGGTTACCTGATGAGGGATTGGTTAGACGACCGTATACAAGGCAGGCTCTATCTGCGAGCTTGCAAGTTGATGCCTCTCTCTGATACCGATATCTCTGTGATGCAGCATGTTGCTGAGAAATGCGACAACTATCTCTTCTTCAAATACATCTTAGACGAGCCTTCTCCAACCACCAAGGCAGACGTGCAGCTACAAGAAATCTATCCAAGATTTGAGAAATGGGTGCAGAAGGAGCCAGGAAAAGTCAAAGCAGTAGCACGAATCTTGCGCTGCTACAGCCAGAACATGCTCCTCATCATAAACAAGATGTATGGTAGCTGGTACCGCCGACCAATCCTCACACGGACACCAACCCCAGTATCACACTCCTGCAGAGATGCTATCGGCAAACTCCGTAAACAAATCAAGGCAGAGCAACGAGAAAGCGCGCGCAAAGGCGAAGAAATTCTAGAGGAAATCGAATAACCCATTAGGCTAGGGGATTATCTCACAACCATTATTGTACTCGGGATAAGCAAAATCTTTTACAGAAACTACGCCCTCATCAACTAGCCTTCGGACTACTGGAAGAGCATCTTTAAGGCACCCTATTAGGTGCTTGACGGTCCCACATACCTTGTTGAAGCCCTCCTGCCCCCAGAGGCGTTCCTTATTGACGAAAAGACAGCGCCCCCCACAAACACCATAGACATCACATGAGGGACAGGGCTCATCTACTCTCATAATATCTCGGAGTTCACTTGGATCACTTGTCCTGATGTCACCGATGATGGAGAACCCCCAATCAGGAGAAATAGGGCAAACCCCAATGGAACCATCAGTATGAATCGCAAACGTGTCACAGCCTGAACCACAGCGAATCTGAGAAGTACAATCAGCTAGCAAGTCATGCATTAGTGGTAAAAATGGCACAATCCCCTCCACCGTACTTTGACGCATGTTTTCAATCCACTCCTCCACAAGTTTTGTAATTCCAGGGTTGTAGGATTCTGCCACCCACCGATCAAAGTCGACCCAGTTCCCCTCAGCGCTCCATATAGCATTCAGTTGCCAATGCACATGCTTGAAACTGGGGTCCACCAAGTCCAGTAGATGCCTAACATCCTGGTATATGTCACTCTGCTGGGACACTGCCATACGAGCGACAACATCTCCCTCGTACTCCTCTTTGTAGAGCCACCTGACATTCTCAAGGACCCAATTATAGACGCCTTGGCTCCTGTATTCATCTGTCACAGAGCGGGGGCCATCAATGGAGACCAGAATCGAATGAAACATGTGTACATATTCTTCTGGAATCTGGTTGAGTAAAAGCCCGTTAGTCTGAAGCATGAACCTGGCTTGCGGGAAACGCTGCATCACCTCGACCATAAGCGGGATACGCAGAGTGGGCTCGCCGCCATAGAACATCAGCTGAACATCAGGGTCTGGCTCTAAAAAAGCCGCCAAATCATCAAGGGAATATTGGATCTCAGGGTTTGCTCCTGAATCTCTACCGCCGTGACAATAGACACAGTCAAGATTACATCTTCGAGTGAGAATCAGGTGATAATTCAGTGCAGACTCAGCTCCTGCTCAGAGAATCAATTACATCCAATAGGGCTGTCAGCTCCTAGAGAAAATAAAAACTATCCGAATCACACAGACTCGATTAGCTGAGACGTATTACTAGCTGTGCTGTGCGTTCTCCGAGGTTACGACAGTCCTTGATCTCCTTCTCGTTTGGAGACTTGACTCCTGCCGCTCCATAATGCTTGAATTTAGCACGTCCCTGCACAATCATCCCATGCACTAAGAGCGCCTGCAGAATCGACAGAATCGTGGTCTCAGCACCCGTAGCAATCCCTCCACTAGAAGTAAAGGCAGCACCCACTTTCCCATCAAGCTTCCCATGCAGCTTCACGCTCTCGTCAAAGAGCTTCTTGATTTTAGCCGACATAAGCCCGTAAAAGGTTGGAGAACCAACAATAAGCCCGTCAGCCTTGAGCAAATCATCTAGGGATGTTACATCAACATGCTTTACTTCGACATCGACACCAGTAACTTCTCTGGCACCCTCGGCAACAGCGTTCGCCATCTTTTCGGTATTCCCGGTTTCAGAATCATAAACAATGAGCAAAAGAGGCATTACAAATCAACCAATCCCCACTTGGAGACACCATCCATAAATGAATCCATTGAGGAAGCCAACAGTCAGCTGGAATCCACAAGATACTCAAAATGCCTAGTTACGGGCGTCTAAGCTGTCCCATCTAGTGGCGCAACCTTGGGCATACTTGCAACCTGCTTCTCCTTTCGGGGCCGTACAATCAACACAATTCCACTCGGTTCATCAGCCTCCCACTGAGGATAACTAGCACGCAGCGCGAAAGATTCCCCATGATCAGCAAGCTCCATTAACAGGTGCAGATCATCAGGACCAAGCTCCCCCACCTCAATCACAACCTCCCCCTCCTCACTAACCTCCATATTCTCACGAGCCCAACACACAAGCTCGAAGAGATCAGGTCCAACAGCCATAAAGAAGCCACACCCAAGCTCATCCAAGCACACATTCTCCTGCCAAATACGGATCCGCTCACACCAAGACATATCAGTCTCCCCCGGCAAATAATCCGGACGGTGAACCAGACCACGCAAAGTACGATCCCATAACAACGTCATACACAAATACACCTCTCGCAAAGAAGCAAGCTCACAACCAGCTAGCATACAGCGGGTGGTGTACCTGTCCTCGTTGAGAAACTCTTGTTCAACTCCTTTTCACAGAACAGAAGAAAAACCCCCCCAAAATCCACGCAAAAAATAGCATCTCTAATCCATGCCAGTAAGAGTTCTTCAGACAAACCCTTGAAAAGTAGTAGACTTCTGATGAGTGGTAAATTATGTCTATGTCGACAAGGTCAATGAATTATACACAATTACATTTGGTAAGTGGTTACTAGTCTTGGAAAAGCAACCCGAGTAAGTGGGAAAGGCGCTCTTCAGAGTCTTGCGCTGGGAAGTAACCCAATCACCCATACTGGGACTTGAATCGCATGTCGAAAATGTGGTAAATACTGCTTCACTCGTTCAAACGATTGGCTTCCCTTCCACTTCTTAGGAAAGAATCTCTGTGTTGCCACAATATGAACACCCACGTCAATTTTGTCAAGTCCCGAATAGGACAATATTTGGAATTTTAGTAAATCTATCCCAATAAACGAATGGTGCGAGAATGCCACCTCAACACCAACTCTGTTTTTGAGGAAATCTATTGTTAACCTCGGTCCTTCAGCTGTAGGAAATACCTTGTGCTGTGACTCCCACCCGTGCGCGACAAACGCCTTATCAAACGCCTCATTGAGATGTGGGCGGCTCATCTCAGCAGCCGGAACTTCAATACTCTGAATAATCGATTCTAGCTCTTGTCTCGTCACCAACTTCCCATTCAGTACCTCCTCTGCAAAACGGTACGAATACTTTTCGAAATGCACTACATCGCTTCCAAATAAACCAGAAGCCGGATAATTGGATTGTTCTGACTTTCTCCGGCTAGAGCCTCTAGCGGAGGTGTCTACTGAAATACTAGAAAAGCCATTGTTGCCTAAACCGGAAACAAAAGTATATGGATCGCAACGTTAGACCACAACAGGACACACAATGGACTTCGCCGCGGTTGTCGCAGCCCTGAATTCCCCAACACGACGTCGCATCACACAAATCCTCAGCACCCACGCTCTCACCGCCAAGGAAGTCTTTACAGCCCTTCAGCAATCCGTCGACATACAACTGACATGCCGAGAATCAGCCTATAAGGCACTAGAAAAACTAGTGGCTGCTGAACTCGTCACCAAATTCTACGACAATAAGGGCAAGGCTATACGATACCAACTAACCCACTCCAAAATTCTCCTAGACCTCATTCAAAGCGAAGTTAATTTCATAACATGACAGAGCTGAATGATTCTTCTAAAGTCATTTTATATACTTAATGAGAGAGCTAGAACTTGTAAAAGTCGTTTTACAAATCAAGTAGAAAGGACACTACAAGCCTACTTCTTGGATAAAGAAAAGTGGTCGTCCACCCGAAACATAATTCACACCACAGATACCTCATTGACGCCCCGCACCTTACCCGTTTGCCATGTTACCGAGAAGAACAAGGTAACAAATGCTTTCTTAGGAGGTGATTGCTGCCAAGCCAGGATATCTGGCTCAGATCCAGCCGCAGGTTCCCCTACGGCTACCTTGTTACGACTTCTCCCCCCTTGCCGGGCCCGGATTCGACACCACCCAATCCGCCGGAGCAGAAAGGACAGCGGCTCATCCCGACCTAACTCGGGTGGAGCGACGGGCGGTGTGTGCAAGGAGCAGGGACGTATTCACCGCCTGGTGATGACAGGCGATTACTAGGCATTCCATGTTCACGACGGCGGGTTGCAGCCGTCGATCCCAACTGTGCCCCGGTTTGGGGGATTGGCTTCACCTCTCGGTGTTGCAGCCCATTGTCCGGGGCTTTGCAGCCCGCGTGTGGCCCGGGAGTTTCGGGGCATACTGACCTGCCGTGGCCCCCGCCTTCCTCAGCTTTATCAGCTGCGGTCCCGCTAGTGTGCCCGGCTACCCCGAAGGGTATCGCTGGCAACTAGCGGTGGGGGTCTCGTTCGTTGCCTCACTTAAGAGGACAGCTCACGCCACGAACTGACGACGGCCATGCACCTCCTCTCAGCGCGTCAGGTAAAGTCATCAGCTTGACCATCATACTGCTGTCGCCCCCGGTAAGTTCTCCAGGAGAGTAACACTAACGGATTTTCCAGAAGACTGTTTTTCCTTCTCTTCTCCTTTCAAGGAGTTTGGATTTGTAGAGTTGGCGGACGCCTTCTCTTACCGTGCTTGGTAGTAAGCGTAATGCGAGACAGATATCGTATATTGTCCAGAACTTGTCTGGTTCAGTGAGAAGCAGTGTACGTACTCTGTCTGCAGTCTTCTGTGTTCCTTTCCGATAACCACCAATGTTTCCAGACCGTTCAACGATCAGTCGGGCCCATTGGTGTTTTCTGTCATCGGCAAAGGGTCCTGCTATTGTATAGATTTCACGGAAAGCAGATGTGGGTATGCGAAAGTATGGGTTGTTAGCTTTCCCCTTTCGCATGAGGTGTTCTGTGGTTGTCCATCCGTGTTGCTTGCACACTTGAAAGATAGCGTTGATTGAACTCTGGTTTGATATTGCCTGGACCAATGACGGTGAATCATCGGTCATGAAGGCAAATTCGAATTCGATTAACGGTATTAGGATTTTCGCTGCTAGCTGTTTGTCTGTGACGGCTTCCTCATAGACGCTTTGTTTCCTCATTCACATTGCTCTCCTGTGGACAAATCCGCTTTGCTTATGTTACCCTCTTTCTGGCGTTGAATCCAATTGAACCGCAGGCTTCACGCCTTGTGGTGCTCCCCCGCCAATTCCTTTAAGTTTCAGTCTTGCGACCGTACTTCCCAAGCGGTCCGTTTATCGCTTTCGCTACAGCACCGCAGTGGCTCGTGGCCAATGCAACACTTAACGGACATCGTTTACGCCCAGGACTACTCGGGTATCTAATCCGATTTGCTCCCCTGGGTTTCGTCCCTCACCGTCGGGCACGTTCTCGACGACCGCCTTCGCCACTGGTGGTCCTCCGTAGATCATTAGATTTCACCCTTACCTACGGAATACCGTCGCCGTCTCCCGTCCCCAAGTAAGGCGGTATCCCTACCAGGCCGACCGTTGAGCGGCCGGATTTAAGCAGGGACCTACCAAACAGGCTACGAACGCTTTAAGCTCAATAATCATGGACACCACTCGAAGAGCTGGTTTTACCGCGGCGGCTGGCACCAGCCTTGCCCTCTCCTTTCTAGCGGTCCTCCTTACGGATCCGCCACAGATGAAGTTATCCCCCATCACTCGGCTTGGCCCACTCGCGCTTTCGCGCATTGGTGAGGTTTCGTAACTGCTGCACCCCGTGGGGCTAGGGCCCTTGTCTCAGTGCCCTTCTCCGGGCCACGACTTACATCGCCCGTTCGGGTCATAACCTAAGTGGGCGATTACCCCACTTACAAGTATGATCCGGTGCCGCCCCGTCCTGCGGCGGGAAGCCCAACATACCTTGGGCACCCATATTGGAGCAACATCATTTCCAGAACAATGCTCCTACGGTGGATTAACGCCAGTTTCCCGGCGGTGTCCACCTCCACAGGGTAGGTTAGCGACACTACTGAGCCGTTCGCGACGGACTCGGATGCGAGCCCGTTCCACTTGCATGTCTTAACCCCAAGCCGATAGCAGTGTCCTCTAGCAGGATCAACTAGAGTTGATCACAATCATACACCTTAGCAAGGTAGACCTGAGTAGTAGAAGGTCTAATGTATGAACTTTTTAACACACATGAACTTAGCTTGATGAAGTACAGGCGTAACGGGGATAGTTGGTGAACTTACCCAATTAACCTGCACACTGCTGAGCATTTCTTAGACAAGAGGGGATTCCGGCACAGTCGCACCGGTCTATCTCATGTCCGCATCTTATTCTCGCGCCTGGAAATCGCGGACCATCATCGCTTGGCATTCGCCGACAGCATCAGGTCTGACACCGTTAGGGCGCGAAGGCAACATCAATCCCGCGTCATCCGAATAAAAAGCTTTCCAAGGGGCTCCTAGAACTTCAAATGAGCATTTAACAGAAGTAGTCCGGCTAAGAATCAGGGTGATGGAAGGGCGGGGTGGAGACCCCGCCTTTCATTTGCAGAGCCTGGAGGTAATGGCCGCTGCACGCAGTTGTCGAGCTTCTTCCATCATATTTGTGTATCAATCCTACGAATCCTGAATATAAAGGCAGGATGAACGATAACTCTGTATGATTCGTCTAGCAAGACTCTCCGCGGATAACTAGTTGAAATGCAGCATTTTTGCACTCAATGTGGAGCAATTAATCACCAATTCACTCAATTGTCATGGATGAATCATCCAATCACAATAAAGACGCAAGAGGAATGTCAAGGAAAGGCGTACATCAATGCAGGCAGAAGCAATCGCATTAATCCGACTCGACCTGCTCTTTGAGAGCATTAGTGGCGTCATCGCTATGATAATTGCATTCTACGCCACAAAGGCATACAATCTCACTGAGCAGAAGCGACTCTCTGACCTCTCTACAGGCTTCCTAGTCCTTTCAATAGGCATGTTCAGTCATGTCATTGGGACTTGGTACTTCTATGTGAGACTCGGATTAGAGGTGCCGATTCCTGAGTTGGCAACAACAATGACAGTGGTTACTCTCACGTACCATTTTCTACAGATCATGGCATATTTGTTGTTTGTCCTGTCTACAAGAAGAGGTGGAAGGGTCAAACAACCCGAGATGGCTATGCTCATGGCATTACCCATTCTGATTGATGTAGATCTCGAACTGATCACGATTTTCGTGATGTTGGTGGTTGTTTTGCAGGCTTTGCTGAATTATGCTTTGGTGAGGAGCCGATTCGCACTCTATGTGCTTGGGGGATTCTTCTTAATCTTCCTTAGCCACATTTTTCTCATAACAGCTGAAGAGAATGTCTTCAGATATCTTGTGAGTCAGGCATTGCAGCTCCTAGGCTTCTTGACACTCTTGCTCATGGTGTATAAGGTAGGCCGAATGGAATGAGTAGAAAACGGGCGTATCGCTCCAAGATGCGCATCCTCGCAGACATGAT
This sequence comes from Candidatus Thorarchaeota archaeon, assembly GCA_016839605.1. GTDB lineage: Archaea > Asgardarchaeota > Thorarchaeia > Thorarchaeales > Thorarchaeaceae > SMTZ1-83. The sequence continues at coordinate 8,079 of JAEOTX010000152.1, forward strand.
GCGCGCCATCCAGAGTGAGGGTGAGGAAGGAGCAGGTCCGACAAAGATACTCTATGCCGCTAATCTGTCCCATGACCGACTGACCCAATATCTTGATGAACTCGTCGAGAAGGAGCTTGTCAAAGAAGCTGGCGACGGTGAAAGCAACAGAGTCTATCATCTCACTGAGAAGGGACGGGATTTCCTAAGGGAATTTGTGAAAATGGAGAAGTTTTCCGAAGCCTTTGGAATCGATATTTGATGATGCCTCAAAGGTTTTAAGAAATTCAATTTGGATTGTGCAAATAGCCTTGGGCCGGTAGATCAGCCTGGTAGATCGTTCGGTTCGCAAACCTACTGGTTTGCCAGTGGATCGAATGTCCGAAAGGTCGCGAGTTCAAATCTCGCCCGGTCCACCATTTATCCATGCCAGATGCCAAGGCATTTTACCGATTTCTTTCGTGTTCAAATTATGCCAGAGATATTGCGTAAAGAGGTACAGATGAGTTTCGAGGATGCTGTTAAGAGGGTTGAAGCACTCGTTGAAGAGGGAGGGTTCACAATCCTGCTGACAAAGGGTATGCATGATATGTTCAAGAAAAAGCTGGGTATCGATGACTACCCGCGCCGAACCTTCATTCTTGCATGTTCCGCAGATCTTGCAAAGAAGGCTGTGGATGTATCACCAGACATGTCACTTGTCATGCCCTGTAGTTTTGTGGTTTCCGAAGAAGAAGGCAAAGTCATTGTTACGCACTCTTCTATAATGAAAATGGGTGTGGAGTTAGGTTTTGCACCAGAAGAGCCAATGAAACCCGTCATAGAAGAAACAGGAATACGGGTACACAAGGTCTGGGATAAAATCTAGACAGAAAGCCAAGAATTTCTCAGATGTCGAAACCTTCACTAGATACCGTACTCCGAGTAGGGCTATGGTTGACCCGATAGAGAAACAGTGGGAGGAGAATTCCAAGGCATATGCAGAGCTGATTGGAGGAGAGGGAACTCCACATCATCAGCACATTCTGAACCCCTGCGTGGAGAAACTGTTAGGAGATGTGAGTGGAAAGAATCTCCTTGATGCAGGGTGCGGAGAAGGCTATCTATCACGTTACTATACTGAGAAAGGTGCTCTCGTTACAGGCGTTGACATCTCAGGCAAACTAATCGAGATGTGCAAGAGTCAATCTCCTGGCAATGTCAAGTATAATGTCGGCAATATTTGTGACCTTGATTTCATCGAAGACGAAACCTTCGACCTCATCCTATGCAATTTGGTACTACTCAACATTCCCTGTTTTGATGATGCCCTAAAGGAATTCTATCGAGTCCTTCGTTTTGAGGGTGGCCTCATTTTTTCTATCGTTCATCCAGCCTTCAATTTCTATGGTCCTGGTAAATGGGAAATGGGTGAAAGAGATCCAGAAACACGAAGACGAACGGGTCTGTTTTTCAAGGCCGATCAGTACTTCGAAGAAAAGGAGTACCAAGGGATCTGGCAGACTCGAGAAGGTGAGAAGTTCCCGCAGCCGATAAGCTTCTTCCACAGAACACTCTCGACATATGTTAATGCAGTTTCAGAGGCGGGTCTAAAAATCGTGCGGATTGAAGAGCCACGACCAATGACTGAGGATAAATTCTTTGATCGGGAGAACAGAATTCCTTTCTTCCTGGTGGTCAAGGCCAGAAAATCCTTTGGAAGTACGACCTGATAACCATAAATGGGTGTACGCATGTTGATTCTGATAGGGGTAGTAAGCAATGGCGTTAAACCTCGATGATTTGGACTACTTGAGTCAAGGAAAGCGGACAAGACTTCACAGATTGATGTATGAACATGGGCCTAGAAATGGGCGCATGCTTCTTTTGCCAATAGACCAAGGGATGGAACATGGGCCAGTATCGTTCTTCCCTAATCCACCGTGCGAAGACCCTGAGTTTCAATTCAAACTTGCTGCCGAGGGAGGTTACTCGGGAATTGCCTTGCACTTGGGACTAGCAGAGAAATATGGCCCGAAATATGCCGGGAGAGTTCCAATCGTACTGAAGGTCAATGGTAAGACAAAGATTCCTCCTGACTCTCATGCCATGTCTCCAATGACGGCATCTGTCGAGGATGCAGTCAGGATTGGTGCTGATGCTATTGGATACACACTCTATGTTGGCAGTCCTCGACAGGTTGAGGACATGAATCAGTTCAGGAAAGTAAAGGCAGACGCAGATCGCTATGGAATTCCGATAATCCTATGGTCATATCCTCGTGGTGAAGCGGTTGATAAGAAGGGCGGGAAGAAATCGCTCTATGCTATAGATTATGCAGCTCGGATAGCAAACGAACTCGGAGCGGCGGCGGTAAAGCTCAATGTGCCTGATGATGATCCGAAGAAACGTTCTGAACAGCCAGAGCCCTATGATTCACTAGAACTCAGCTATGAAGAAAGGGTGAGAAAAGTCATCAAGTCTGCAGGAAAGACCTTGGTGCTCTTCTCTGGAGGGAGTATGTTGAGCGACGAGGACCTTCTGTATAGGGCGAAAGTCTGCCTTGAGGAGGGTGCTGCTGGTCTGCTCTTTGGTCGAAATCTCTGGCAGAGAAAATGGGAAGATGCTCTTGAGATAACTGAGAAGCTCAAGAAGATGATGTTGGGCCTTTGATGGACTGAAAGCATCTCATCCCAAAGCCTTTTCCCATGGTTTTTCCACCCTACATTAAGTGATAGGATTGACTGAGGAACTGAAACATTACACCGTTCAAGTGAATTGGGACCATGACAAGGGAGGAAAGGTGGCTGCTGAGGGGAAGCAGAGCATCAAGATGGTTCGACCCAAAGGCGATGATAGTACATCTGATATGTATGCGCCAGAACATCTCTTCGTCGCATCCGCCACAGCCTGTTTCATGAACTCGTTCATATATTTCACCAGAAGGATGCATATCGAGTTCAAGTCCTTTGAATGTGAAGGCACGGGTATCCTTGAACAAATAGGAAAGAGTTTCGAGGTCACCAAAATCGAAATCAAGTCAAGAGTGGTCATCGACTCTGAGGAACTGCGGTCAAAAATCAAGAGGGCCATCTACCTTGGCCATAAGTACTGCTTCATCGGAAATAGCATGAAAGCTTCCATCGCCTATGAAGATGAGATAGTTGTAGTGTGAATAACGAGAATCTACCTATTCCGAACTCTTTTTCCGAGCGAGACTTAACGTGAAAACTAGGTGAGTCATGGTGAGTGACGAGTCACACGAGTATAACGTGAAGGTTGATTGGACACATGGAAGAGTAGGCAAGTTCACAGTAGAGAACAAGCCCGAGATTGAGGTCGCAACTCCACCTGAGTTTGGCGGACCTGAAGGAATTATCTCTCCAGAGGACCTCTTTGTTGGAGCAGCAACTTCATGTCTAATGACTACGTTTGTTACATTCACTGGGAAGATGAGGTTCGACTTCAAGTCTTTCACTTGTGAAGGCGTGGGAACGCTTGAAAAGGTGGAGAAAGGCTTCCAATTCACCAAGCTCCTTCTGAAGGCGTCTGTAATCGTGGAGTCTGAAGACCTCGTACCAAAGGCAGAGAGAGCCCTAGAGTTGGCTGGAAAGTACTGCTTGGTGTCTAATAGCATGAAGTGCCCTACTGAACATGAGAACCATGTGGAGGTTGGATAAACCTCAGTCCTCTGGGAGAGGAGTCACGTAGATAACTTCCTCAGAATCAGGAAGTGTGACCTCAGTACCTTGGCCTTTCGAATCAGTGAAGTTCAATTTCTCAATCCCATGCATTGCTTGAAGGTCTCTAGCCCATGGTTTCAAATCTGGGGATATCCACGCTTCAGACAGTCCTTTGCGTAAGGAGAGCCCATTCTCCCGCTTGAACTTCCAGAAGCCACCGTTTGTCTTGAGGAGAAGATCAGTATGCTCAGTCAGTTTCGATTTCCACTCTTTTTGAGGGGATGGATAGGACTCACTATGAATCCCCTCTTTGGAATATAGCTCACGATAGATCTTGTCTGTGATGTAGGGCGTTATCGGAGCCAGGGCTTTCAAGATTAACTTCAGAGTTTCGTGAAGAGTATACCATCCGGATACTTGTTCCTCTTCTGAGAACGTCCCCTCAGAGTTGAAACACCTTCCTTTCAACATCTCAATGATGTGATCCGCAAAAAGGTTCCAAGTGAAACCACGAATTTCAATGATAGGCCTATGAAAGTCCAATATATTGCAGTCAGGCAGTATCTTCTCAATGACTGTATTTGCTTCTGCGAGTATCCATTGGTCCACTGGTGTTAGTTTCTTGAAGGCCATCTTCTTCGTCACAGGGAACATTGAGATGAATCGAGCGATGTTCCAGAGCTTTGTGATGAACTTGGACACTCCAGCTAGTCGATCTTCCGCGAATCGGATATCACTCCCAAGTCCTGCCTCCATGACTCCAAAGAGCCGCATCGAGTCTGCTCCATATTTCTCCACGAATGGCATGGGAGGTGGCGAGTTGCCCTTGGACTTGCTCATTGTTTCCCCCTTTTCATCCACCACATGACCGGAAATCCACATCTCACTGAATGCGGGTTTCTCCATGAGTTGATAGGTTCTCAACAAGGAGTAGTATAGCCATGTTCTAACGATGTCCTTGGCATGTGGCCTCATTACATTTCCAAATGCCTTGTTGAAAAGGTCCATGTCACGTGGATAACCCACAATATAGAGACCACTGATTGAGGAATCCATCCATGTGTCAAATGTGCGCTCCTCTCCGGTAAAGCCTTCCTCAGCTCCACACTTCGGACACTTCGAGAATGGTGGATCGTCCTTCCATGGTTGATAGTATTTGATTTCACCTGGTTCTGGGAGCACAGGTTCTTTGCATGAGTTGCAATACCAGATTGGAATCTCCGTTCCATAATACCTCCTCCTACTCACAGGCCAATCTACAGTCACACGGTTCAACCAGTCTATCAGGATTTGACGGTGATGTGACGGAAAGAAAACACCTTCCTTCGCAATTTTCATCAAAGGCTCAATATACTGGACTTGCTTCACATAGTATTCTTCCATGGCGATGAACTCGATGGGAGTCTTGCTTCTCCAACACAATGGCACTCTCTGAATGGATTGTTCTTGCTGTATGAGGAGTCCACTCTTTTTCAGCTCCGCTATAATCTCTTTTCGTGCATCAGCAATCTTCATTCCAGTAAATTTACCAGCAGCATCAGTCATTTTGCCGTCGGGTGATATAGCTGCCACAGGCCTGAGAGCAAAGTCACGAAAGGCCATCACATCAGCTTGATCACCATAGCTACATACCATTAATGCACCAGTGCCAAATTCCATCTGTGCTGTGGGACTCTCAATAATCTGAACCTCAAAATCAAAGAATGGAACCTTGGCCTTTTTCCCTGCATAGCCACGATATCGCTCATCCTTGGGATGAATGAATACAGCCCCGCAGGCACAGAGTAGCTCTGGACGTGTTGTGGCAATCTTGATTGGATCCATGCCTTCCACGCTGAAAAGCAGGTAGTACAACACAGTTGGCCGTTCTGAGTACTCAACTTCTGCATCCGCAATGGTTGTGCCACACTCAAAACACCAATTATTGGGTCTATAGTCGCTGTAGACAAGACCTTGATTCCAAATGTCAATGAATGTAGCCTGGGTCACAGCTCTATACTTTGGACTATCGGTCCTGTAGCTACCCTCATCTTCATACGTGTTGAAGCCGATTCCAAGACGCTTGAATCCATCTACGGTGATCAGTTCGTCAGCATCAAGTTTTTCCTGACATTTCTGCAGAAAGAGGTCTCTAGGAGTTTCATGCATACTGAGACCTAGGTCTTTCTCTACTCTCACCTCTACTGGGAGACCATTCCGGTCGATTCCAAGAGGGAAGTTCACCTCAAAACCCTGCATTCTCCGGAATCTTGCGTTGATATCGATCTGAGTATAATGAATCACCTGACCGACATGCATTGGACCGGACAGGTAGGGGGGAGGAGTGTCTACACTGTAAATCGTCTTCCCTGAGTCGGGATTGAATGCATAGGTATCTTCCTTGAACCAGAGAGCGAGAAGCTCCTCTTCGGACTCTGGTTTCCATCTCTTCGATTTTATGGCGGGTTCTAACTTGTCTGGCAAAACATCAATTCTCCTTGATGTCAACAAGGCTCAGCTGGTGCTGATTCAATCCGCTGGAAGGAGTGTGGATTAAAAGGCTTATGGGCAAGCCTGTTTGACCAACGAATCCGAGTCGAAAAAGAAGCCTGAGGGACAATGAGCTTACTGGTTCATCGCCCCAGAGGATGTGCTTAAGCCCAGAGTCTTCGGCCTATCAATAGACCGACTATTAGAGTGACAACACCGATTCCAGCTGCTACGACCAACGGAACATCCATGTTTAGATTGAGTCCTCCACCAGGAAGTCCGGCAGTTCGTATCAACTCATAAGTTTCTGTGATGTCGATGGTTGTGTTCTCATTTTCCCAGCTAGTGGCTTCAGAGAATCTCATCTCAAGCAAAACACCATCTTCATCAAAGCTTGATGAGTAGGTGCAGGTTCTAGTACCATTCAGATTCGCACCCAAGTCTTCCATTAACACTTCGATTTGGAATGCAAAACTTCCATCACCAATTGACTGACTAATGAGCGTCGATGAGTTATCTGCAGCTGTATTGTCTATAGCGGCGCTCCAGTCCGAGTCATGAGTGCTCCAGATTGGGTTCACAAACAAATGCTCTCCCCAATCAAACCAGCTTTCTTGAGGTTCTGGAGTAACACTTGAAACAATATACTCTGACCGATTATTCGAGTTAGAATCAGTAGTTGAGATAGTCCAGTACACCTTATTATCCTGAAAATCAACTGAGTCATTGTGATCCACGTAGAATAATGCTCCCCACCAGACATATCCCTGATAGTTGTAGTTGATGACGTCATCGCCTCCAACTTCGCTTACATTAAAGACATAGACCCTGAAATCACCCTTGATTGAGTAATCATACTCAGGATTATTGTCCTCTTGAGTGGACTCCTGATAGTAGGTCGTGCTATAGTAGTAGGTCGTTCCTTCAACAACTGCTCTGACAGGGACTGATGTTAGAGACAGCATCAATAATCCAATCGCTATTGAAACGAGAATCATCTTCCTAGAGATCATCTTTCGTCACCGTGCGAAACTAGCTGTTAGATTCGTTCATTTTCTTATAAAATGGAGTCAGATGTCTTATGCCTACAATACCGAAACAGTTAATTCTCAGAGCCTTAACTATCGTTATCGGTGGTGTGGATGGATTACACGAAGCTTGGCCCCACAGGACTGAAGGTATCACGTTTCATTCTGGGTACAATGCAGATGGGATGGATAGTCAATGAGGAGGACAGCTTCAAACTCCTCGATGCGGCACTCGAAGCAGGAATCACAACTCTCGATACTGCAGACATCTATTCAAAGTGGGGTGAAGGTTCACACGCTGGGATGTCTGAAGAAATCCTAGGTCGCTGGATCAAAAATCGCGACAATCGGGAGGACCTCATCATTGCGACAAAGGTTCGTGGAGAGATGAGTGAGAAGCCGAATGATGCAGGCCTTTCACGGGCACATGTTCTCAGCTCAGCAGACAAGAGTCTGAACAGATTACAGACAGGATGGATTGACCTATACCAGAGCCACTGGTTTGATTCCGACGTACCACAGGAAGAAACCCTGAGCGCGTATACGAAACTCATCGATGATGGTGTGGTCAACTATATCGGCGCATCAAACTTCAATGCCGCCGAACTCGTGGAATCGTTTTGGGTCAGTGACAAGAACGGTCTTGCAAGATATGATTCACTCCAACCACCCTACAGCCTAGCGAGAAGACGTGATTATGAGAAACATCTCGAACCAGTGATTATCAAATATGGGCTGGGCGTGATAAACTACAGTCCACTGGGAGGTGGGTTTCTCACAGGAAAATACACTAAGGATGCCACTCCAGACTCTAAGAGAGCACAGATAACCGGCCCCAGATATGGAAAGGAACGAAACTACAGAATCGTTGAAACGCTCACAGAAGTGGCTGCCACTCATGACGCATCAATAACACAGATTGCACTAGCCTGGGTCCTGACTAGAGAAACTGTCACAGCGCCAATTATCGGCGTGAACACGGTGGAGCAATTGAATCAAAACCTTGGAGCCTTTGAGATAAAGCTCTCTGATGATGACCTTGATAGACTGAATACTGTATCAAACTGGGAAGAGATGGACTTCTTGGCACGTTGAAGATTTCTAGTAAGCTCAATCGCCTTTCGAAATTTCGGCAATCCTGTCCATTCAAGAAAGCTTCTTTAGTGCCTCCAAGAAAATGTAGTTGTTCGGAGATTGTACCAGGGGACTCGACATGCGAGCTGTTCTGAAACTAGGAGGTTCACTCCTATATGATGACACGGGCCGGATTCTCATCAACATGGTGAGAGACTACGCAAAAGGAGTAGACTTCATCATCGAGGACGGTCACAGCATGGTTATCGTAGTTGGCGGTGGAAGGCCAGCACGAGTCTTCATCTCTGCCGCCAGACAGCTTGGAGCAAGCGAGGCTCAGTGTGACTGGTTGGGAATCAAAGTTGCACGTAACAATGCAGAGCTGTTCTGTGCAGCCCTTGGTGATATTGCATATCCAAAGATTGTGGAAACGTTAGACGAGCTTGAAACTGCCATCCAATTCGGAAAGGTGGTTCTCATGGGCGGTCTAAACCCAGGCCAGTCCACCAATGCAGTCGCAGCCCTAGCAGCTGAAACTGTACAGGCGGATTTGCTGATGAATGCAACTAACGTAGATGGAGTCTACGACCGGAACCCCAAGATATCAGGCGCAAAGAAGCTTGATGCTGTGACTGTTGATCAGCTGAGTGAGATACTCGCGGGATCTGGCACACGCGCTGGAGAGTACAAACTGTTCGATCCTGTTGCGATTCGGGTGGTGGAAAGGTCTAAGATTCCAACTGTCATCTTCAATGGAAATGACCCGCTGAACTTTCGTCAAGTGATGAAAGGCGCGAGGATTGGCACCAGGATAGTACATTAGCCGAACAAATGATGCCTGAAAGGAGAACCAAGAGTTGAGAAACTTGCTTGAGAAAGTATTTGCATCACGTGCCCAGACGCGAGTAGTTCAGCACTTTCTGGAACGTCCGAAGGAATTTTTCAATCTCAGTAGGATTGCTAAGGAGACAGGCCTGGCACACTCAACTATTCATCGGGTGATGCAACCACTCGTAGATATGGGTCTTGTTAAAGAGATTAAAGTTGGACAGCAGATTCGCCTCTTCATCCTTGAAACTGAAGAAACAAAGAGCAAGATTCTTGCAGACTTCTATGATCAAATCAAACCACTATTAGAAGAGATGCCAACTGAAAGGGCTTGAGCGGGTTGGCTTCTATTTTGCACTCAGAAACTCGATTAAGGTATTGTTGAATTCCTCAGTCATCTGCACCGTTGGCGAGTGACCACATCCCTCTAGGATTTTTAGTTTTGATCCCTTTATCCCTTCATGAATCATTCTGCCTAGTTCTAACTTCATGATTCGATCGTCCTCGCCGTGAATAACAAGGGTCTTGGCTTTGATATTGGACAGCTGCTCTGTGAATTCAATTGTGGAGAACCCAAGCCCTGCTGCGAGGACTCCTTCATCATTCGTATCCGCTGATTTTTCCTTCAGATATTGAACCACGTCTGGATTGTTCTCGATCCACTCATCACTATATCCACTACGCAGAGAAGTCCAGAAGTAGGCCTCGTCACCACCCTCAACTTGTGCCTCTCTCCAGCTATAGACGACATCAATCATATCTTCTGTTATCTTTGGACTAGTATCTACTAGGACTAGCTTATCCACTCTCTCTGGATATCTGAGTACGAAGTTCTGGGCGACCATACCACCCAATGAAATACCAACAACGTGCACCATTTCAAGACCAAGATGCTCTAGCAGAGCGTTTAGGTCATCCGCAACTAGGTCTGGCGGAATCATCATTCCAAGCTCTTCTACTGTAGTCTGTCCATGCCCTCTCAGGTCAGGCATGATAATATGAAAACGTGCTGCGAGGTCCTTCTCTTGAAATTCCCATCCGCGATGGTCTCCCCCAAGACCATGTATCAACAGAACAGAATCGCCTTCACCAGCAGTCTTGTAGAACATCGATATGTCATCGTAGTCGAAGCGGGGCACTTCATCCTCTCCGTCAGCGGGGCGATATCACATCCTACGGATAAGCTTGTCGAAGTGG
>JAEOTX010000153.1 GCA_016839605.1 Candidatus Thorarchaeota archaeon
GCGGCAGTCATATTGATGGTAGGTTCGCTCACTGCTTACGCAATTGGCGACCTCTTCTTTACTATTGCTGATGAGTTGAAGATTCTTCTTCTCCTAGTTATCAGCATTGTCTTCCTCATCTTCTTCCTCGCTGCAATCAGCGCGTTCGTCAGATTCACTCGTAAGATCGGAAACGCAGTGGTGGGTCCGGGAATCGAACAAGTCAGGTTCGACACACCGAAGGTCAAAATGGTGGTCATGCTTTACGGAACCCTTGTAGTCGTGATGGCTGTGACTGGCTTCTACATATGGTATCTTGTGGACTTGTACTACCTTGCCCCGTGGGTAGCAGCTGCAGGTTCAGTTGCGTTGGCAATATTCAGCTTAGCACTTGGTGCATTTATGATCGCACTCTTGGTTCAGATAATCATAGCCGGCGTGGGTAGAAGTGCTACCAAGATCATCATTGAGGTGCTTGACGCAGACGACGATGATGAGTTCCTGAGATAGTTTAGGACTTCTCGTCCTTGCCGGGGAGGTCAAACTCCTCATAGATCTCTTCAGGCGGTGGCATGTAAGTGCGTCTGGTCTTGGCTTGACTTTCCAAACGGTCATAGTACTCCACGGTCTTATAGACGCTAACGACACCAAGAACAAAACCAGCAAGGGCGCCTATAACTCCCCCAGTCACTGCACCCTGAGGGCCCCACCATGCAGTGCCCAGAAAAGAACCCAGATAGGTCATGATGATCACAGAACATGGCAACTCTGAGCCAACTGCTAGCCACCTACCCATTCCTGACATGCCAGGCTGCTTTTGATCATCTGACTCGGTCATACTCCTCTAAACCAATTCAGACGGATATCAGTTTTGGTGACGAAGTGTACACCATTGTGCAGCAGGGTCAATGCTTTTTACAGCAATGACGTCAAAATGACCGAGGACAATTGGATGTATATCGACCTAGCATATGGTGACTCCAAGATTGAGTTTGACATTCCAGATGAGAATTTTGCAGGAAAAATCATCCCAAAACAAGTGTCTGCAACATCCGATGTCGAGGGAAAACTTGCTCGCGTGCTAGCAAATCCCCATGGCCCTCATCTTGACGAACTCGTTAGGAGTAGGACTGTCTGTGTTCTTGTCGAGGACCACACAAGAGATGCACCCCATCGAGAACTTGTGAGTTCAATCATCCCACTCCTCACTGATGCTAACTTGGTTCAGTTCATCATTACGACAGGGTCTCATGAGGTAAATCATCCTGCCAACCTCGAGATAGTAGACATGATTCGACGTGTGTCTGAGGATGGAGGCTTAAGCAGCTTTGATGTTCATATAAATGACTGTCAGAGTGAAGACGTTGTAGACCTTGGTGTAACAAGCAGGGGTACTCCTCTCATTGCCAATGCTCTAGCGGTCGGGCATGATGTCTATGTGAGCCTATCAGACATGAAGGCACACTACTTCGCAGGATACTCAAATGGACTGAAGAATTTCCTTCCTGGCGTCTGTGCATTTAAGACTATAGAGGCAAATCACTCGATGTCAGTTGATCCAAAGGCAACATTTGGTAGACACCCCTACCACCCCAATTCTTCCAGGCGTGATAATCCCTTAGCTGATGACATGAGAGAGGCCATGGAAATGATGACCAAGAATGCGAAGGTGTTCACACTGTCGGTCATCTCAAGCGGGCGAAAACTAGTCTGGGCAGAGGCTGGAAGACTAGAACCTGTCATAGCCAGAGGAATTGAGGTGCTGGATGAAACCACCAGTTTCACAGTAGACTCAGTGCCCAGGATCATCGTATCGCCTGGTGGCTATCCACAAGACAAGAGTCTATACCATGCTCAACGAGGATTGGAGCTAACAAAGAATGCTGTGGCTGATGATGGAGAGGTCTTGTTAGTAGCTGAATGCCGTGATGGAGTTGCACCTCCAAAAGCCACTGAGAATTTCTTCAAAAAGCTGAAGGCCCCTCTCGATGAGGTCATAGCATCCATAACCGGAGAATACCACCTTTATGAACACAAGGCCTTCAAGTTCGCGGAATTACTGAAACGAGTATCAAGCGTGAAGATGTACACTGCTCTGGACAAAGAAACCATTGAATCGGCTCATCTGGAGAAGATTGATGACATCCAGGAAGTCATAGATAGATGGATTGCAGATGATCCAAAGACGAAGATCCTTGTCCTAGACAAGGGGAACAAGCTGTCAATCTACGCGTCCTAGTCAGAGTCCCACGCGATGTCGGCTATTGCCTTGTAGAGATCCCGGTACCTCTTGAATCCATTTTCATATACTGCTCTGTTCCTTTCTGTAGGAGTAAGAGGCGCAATGGGACGGACCATCTCTTCTGCAGCTTCAGCTACCGATTTGAATAGGCCTACTCCTTTGCATGCGAGAATGGCTGCACCAAGAGCTGTTGCTTCTTCCATCTCTGTTCTAATGACTGGAATTCCGAGTATATCGGCTTGAATCTGCATCCACACTTCGCTACGGGCAGCGCCCCCAGTTACACGCACTTCTTCTGCTGGTAAGCCAAGCTCGCGCATGACTTCCA
>JAEOTX010000154.1 GCA_016839605.1 Candidatus Thorarchaeota archaeon
CTGTCGAGAGAAGACCAGACACAACGGCATTGGAAAACATCAAGCCTCCTTTTCTGGAATCACGTGATATCGCTATCTTTCCAGGACCGAGAACTGTCCCCACTGCTCTTGCCAGATCAAGTGCCATATCCACTGTAAGGCGTTCATTAATGACCCCACGAACTCCATTGGTCCCGAACAGACGGCCCACTTTCATCACCGTAGTTCGAGGGTCTCAGGTATTGACTTAAGAGTGTTGATGACCCGTTGACGTAGGGTCACAGACATGCCTATCTTCGGCCGAAAGAAAGACAAAGAATACCAAGAGGCTGCAAAGCTGCTTGCAGAGGACAGACCCAAGGAAGCTGCTGAAATGCTTCGAAGTTATCTTGAGAAACATCCCAAAGACATCAATGGAATGGTCACTCTCGCAGTGGCGCTCATCCATGGGCAAGAAGAGCCTGATAGACAATCACCAGCAACGGAGGACGCTTTCGCCTTATTGGACAGAGCCGCCGAACTGAAGCCCAAAGATGCCGTGCCCGTTTTCAACAAGGCAGTATGCTTCAGAGACTTAGGAATGTTGGAAGAGGCCTTGTCTCAGTTTGATAAGGCACTGGAGATAGAGGATAGGCTCACGTTGGCCATTCTTCACAAGGCAGAGATAAACTACGAACTCGAGCGGTGGAAAGAAGCGGTCGAACTGGCAAGGCTGGCACTCATCAGAGACCCCGGAATCGAAAGTGCCCTGAGCTGGGTTCCTGACGCCATGGAAAAGGCCGGAATGCTCGACGAGGATGGCAAAGTCATCAATGCACCATGGGAAGACGCGCCTCCAGATGAATAGCCTTATATTCACTTCTCAGGCAGCAGACATCGTTCTGAGTGGTTATTGTCCACTCCGTATACCATCTCCGGTGATCATATGTCACAGAAAGGCGAACCAATGTACCGCGGTCACAAGCTCACTGACCTAGTTCAGATGAACATGGACACACTCATTGAGCTGCTCCCCTCACGCCGCAGAAGGACCCTCAAGCGAGGCCTCCCGCCCCGACAGAAGAAGCTCCTGGTGAAGCTCAGGGCCGCCCGAAAGCAGGCCAAGAAGGGGAAAGAAGTTATCGTCAAGACCCACTCCCGCGACATGGTCATTCTTCCAGAGATGGTCGACCTCACTATCGGCGTTCACAACGGCAAGGACTTCGTTCGTGTCAAGATCATCCCGCAGATGATTGGGCACCTGTTGGGGGAATTTTCAAGTCCAATGAAACAGGTACGACACGGCAACCCAGGAATCGGTGCTACCAAAAGCAGCGCTTACGTGCCTCTAAAGTAAATCTACGTAAAGACAATCCTGCTCGCTCTATTTGGAAAATCAGTTTTGTGAAGAATGATACAATAAGTTTGATTAACTGCCTCCACTCTTCATAAATGGGAGTTCTATTGAATAGGTTCTGGATCAGCCTTCTATGTATCTCACTTATCATGCCTTCCCATCTTCTATCTCTGGAAATGAGTCCCGCCATGAGTACTCGAAGTAGGTTTAGCACCCTAACTTTCGACTCATCTTCAGATAGTAGTTTGACTTCCAAAAGCTCCATTTCCATAACTAGTGATAGCGACTTCGTCAACCAAGGCTGGTCCGGAGATGGAACAGCTGATAGCCCCTTCCTTTTGGAGAACTTGTCCATCATATCATATGATATCTGCGTCTCTGTGAAGAATGTCACGAAGCACTTTCTCATCCGAAACTCTTACTTCTGGCGTAGAAGACTGGGAAGCACTCCGATGGATGCCTCTGCCATCTTGCTGGAAAACGCAGCTAATGGCACAGTTGACAACTGTGTTATTGAGAGTCCTGGTTTTGGTATTCTGATACGTAATTCGAGTGAGATTCATCTCATTAACAGTACTTTCTCGGGCTATGATTTGGGAGGCAGAGGACAGCTGGGTGTTCTGATGGATCACTCATACAATTGCAGTATGGACGGAGATTTCTTCTCTCTGTGGTGGCAGGCTGTGCATCTAGATTTTTGCTCTAGGATTAGCATGATAAATAGCATTCTTACAGAAAACCATGACGGAGTGGATATGTACTACTGCAACAATAGTGTGTTGATCAACAATACGATAGTCCAGAATGATAACACCGGAATCCATCTTTCATTGAGCTCTAACAATAGCATCTATGGAAACAAGATTGGAATGAATGAACACCAAGCTTTCGATAGCAAAGGACCCAATCTATGGGATGACAATCAATCTTTGGGAAATGGGTGGGGCGACTATAGTGGCATTGGCACCTATGCCATCCCAGGGTATGCAAATAGTGTCGATCGCTATCCCTGGTTTGCTAGCGACTTCAACTACACAGTACGAGACCAAATTGGACCCACTATACTACATGGCCCCTACATAACCTCAACTGGACCAGATATCCGTAGGGCGTGGCAGTTCACAGCAACAGCCATTGATCCATCAGGAGTAGATACTGTAATAGCCTTCTATCGCTTTTGTGGAGAGGAATCTACATCTGTGAAGTTGAACCAATCGAGATACTATACTGACGAATATGAAGGGCGAATTGGTGTACCAGACCCATATAACGGATCCATCGAGGTCTATTACTGGGCAAATGATAGTCTTGGAAACAGCAGAGATTCAAATGTGGTTCGCTTTTCTTGGAATGGACCTCGTCCTTCAACTCCCCAACCATCATTGGAAATACTATCAGTTGCAGCTGTAGTAATCACTCCTCTAGTTTTACTCATCGTATTCGTGTTTCTCAAGAAGACTCGAGAGTCACATCGGTAGTCATGTGGACACTCTGATACACAGCGCTAGGCTTAGAATTCTCAAACCCAATGAAACAGGTACGACACGGAAATCCTGGGATAGGCGCTACAAAAAGCAGCGCTTACGTGCCTCTGAAGTAGTTCAAGGTGTATAGATCACGCCTTGCTAATACTGTTTCAGTTGCCTACCTATCAAGACAATTGAAACAGCTGCTAAAGCCCAGAGTATTGCTATTGCTAGAACTTCATTTGGCAAAGGTGTACCGAGCCCTGTTGGTAAAATCGTTTCTGTTATCGAAGGACCCACAAACCACTCAGGATCAGTCAAAGCACCCACAAAATCAGTCGAAGGACCCACACTATCAGTTGGCACTCCAGTAGGTAGCGCGTCCACCACATGCACTGTAACTGTATCCATTTCTTGACTCCAGCCACCATCTATAGTCAGTCGATAGACATGCTCTCCAAGTTCGAGACCATCCACATTGATGGTAAGCGCCTGATTCCATATCCAATTGTGTTGTTCAAGAAGAAGGCCATCCTTCAATAATACATACCGAAATCCATGGGACGCAGTAGCCCAAGTCACTTCGTGACCAGTTGTCCCGAGTAGGTACCAAAGGTCGGGAGTGTCGTATAACTGGGGATCACCATCTACAGTCAATACAGTTCCGCCCATTCCAAACTCCAATAAGGGGGACTGAGCAACATTCCCCAACGTGTCAGTTGCCACATAGAATACCTGGCGAAATGTATCATATACTCTCCCTCCTGTGGAGTTATAGGAAAACCCGAGATTCGCTGCGAACAAGTCCGCTCTGTCTTCAGTTTGAACCATTGTAGTCTGATCCCATACACTGCTCCCGCGATCAGCATAATGCATTATCACAGAGGCAATTCCATCAGGATCCTTAGCCAGTACCTTCACCTCCAGATTGTAATTGTATCTTTCCGCAGCATAATATTTCCGAGGGTAGTATTCCATGGTTGGGTTGCTTCCTTCTCCAGGAACATCCGATTCGTCAGCAATTGTCAGTGTTGCATTGGAATACTCGGCTGATTCTTGATTTGTTGCAACTGTTTTCATAGATGGAAGGCTAGAGGTTATTACAATGACATGGAGAATTAGAAGGAGTGCAGCACCTCTGGTGGTGATTTTCATTCTTAATGTACCCTCCACACCCATCGAATAGGGTACTATTGAAATTAAGTTTGCGTTCTTTCAGCTAAACTGGAATATTGAATGAAGGACATGTGCTCAAACCCAATGAAGCAGGTCCGACATGGCAACCCGGGGATAGGTGCAACCAAGAGCAGCGCTTACGTGCCTCTAAAATAGTGAACTGCGCCAGTGCGTGATAGGCACCCCTTTCCTTAAATTTGTTTGAAACTAATGTATGGATTGTTTGAAGCAATTCATTGAGGGGAACCGGTAACTTGTCAAAGGAGTATATAGTTGAAACAAAAAACCTGTCAAAGTCATTTGGAAACATAAGAGCGCTTGATTCAGTCAATTTGTCGATAAAGGAAGGTAGTAGGTATGGTTACTTAGGTCCAAACGGCGCAGGCAAAACAACCACGATACGAATACTGAGTGGTCTTCTTGAATGCACTAGTGGAGATGCCACAGTTTGCGGATATGATATTCATTCTGAGAATAAGATGATCAAACGCCACACAGGTCTTCTTCCTGAAACAGCAGGTCTCTACTCGAAGCTCTCAGCGTTTGAGTTCCTTGAGTTCATAAGTGCATTATATAGAATGCCATCAGATGAAGCACATTCCAGGATAAGCAAGCTTCTCTCGACACTGGGCTTAGAGAGTAGGCAGAACGATGCGATAGAAACCTTCAGTTCGGGGATGAAGCAAAAAGTACTCATTGCCTCAACTCTAATCCACGATCCGCAACTTGTCTTTCTCGATGAACCTACAGCATATCTTGATCCCGCAATGAGTGTCCTGGTAAAGGACCTTATACTTGCCCTTTCGAAGCAAACTAATACCTCATTCTTCATCTGTACTCATCAAACAAGCTTTGCGAATGATGTCTGTGATGTCATTGGGATTCTAGATAATGGTAAGCTCTTGATTGAGGGTCCTACACAGGATATTATCAAGAGCTTTGATGCTGATAACTTAGAAGATGCATATGTGAAATTGGTTGGAGGAGAGGTAGACAAAGAGCATTTGCTTGATTGGAGGGGCTAGCAGGATTGAGCCAGTGGAAAGCCATCGCCATAGCTGATTTCTATGCAAGTACGACAAGATTCAGAGGGCGCAGAAGGGAGTTCTTCATTATATTTCTCTCAATAGTCCTCATCTGGGCTTTTGTCATTGTTCCTTTTTTAGTCGGATTCCTTTTTGATAATTATCCTTTCCTTGAAGCTTTGGCCCTCGTTAATCCAATTGGATTAGTGAGAGTAGTTTTATTGGCAGTCTTATTCATCATCATAACATATCCTTCCTCCTCCGCGCTCCAAGAGTACAAGTTCCGCGATTGGGAACTTATTCTCAGCTGTGATGTAGATACGAAACAAATACTCGCGGGAAAATTCATAGGTAAGCTGCCATCCTTCTGTCTGCTTCTACTTGCTTTGCTTCCATTCCTGATTTCGTTCCTCGATGCAGCATTTCGAATTTCACTCGCAGGCCAGCTATTAATCTATGCAGAGATCACAGCTTTTTCCATCTGCACATATGGATTGTCAATTGTCATTTGGTCGGGGATTCAAGCCAGACTCAACCAATCATTACGGGGCGATTTCTATGCTAAGGTCATTTCAGTTGCGCTCATACTACCGGTTGCTTTTGCTTATGGACTAATGGCTTTCTTAGAGCAACTGACAGGAATAATGGAGAGTGGACTCTTACTTTTACTTCCGTCAACATGGTCTGGTGACCTTGCAGCTTGGATCATCCTTCAAAACAATGCGTCGATATCCCCATCCGCGCTCCCGTTAGGTCCTGAGCCTTTGACGATTCTCTTGGGATGTTATGGACTCGGCATCCTATTCATTGGTTTCTTTTTCACTGATAGAGTATTCACCATTGCATTAGGCGCTAGGCTAGAAAGTCATAAGACAATGGGAAAGGAGAATTTCTTCCTGAGATTCGTTAGAAGGATTTGGCCTGGCTATTGGGGATCGTTGGTTGCAACGAGTTTCAAACACATCTATAGAAAGCCAGAGAACAATGGGAAGATAGTGTATGCATGTGCGGCATCCATTCTGCCCGTACTAATATTCCCAATTCTCGCTATTTCAGCTCCTACAAAGCCACCACCTGACTTTGTCTTATTATTCAGCTTCCTGTCGATGCTTATGGTTTTCCCGCTAGTAGGCGCGTTAATGTTTGGAGGAATTGGTTTCTTTGAGAACAAGTACCAGCTTTGGGTGATCCAAGATGCTCCGGATGGAGTTAAATTATTCACAACAGGTCGCCTTGCTGCTTATGCTGTATCTGCGGCTTTTCTAGCGGCAGTACCCACAATTGGGATTGGTATCTTTTACTCATCTCAACCCTTAGTTGCGGTCATCCTCTTTGGCTGTGCATTTGCGCTAACAATGGCCGGGACTCTTCAAGGGATGGGCATCGCATCCATCAATCCCGCATATGAAGATGAGATATCGCCTCCATTGAACATCTTGGTCACATCAGTTACTGCATGGGGGCTACCATTTGTATTGCTTTTCGTGGGTCTTCCTTCTATCTCTCCAATCATCAACACTTATTTCTCCGGCGCTATTGCTTTGCTCTTAAGCATAGTACTCTCGATTATTCTTCCCTTGTTATTAGTAGGCCTTGTTTTATTCTATATAGGCATGAAGAATCTGATGAGAACGAGCAAGTAAGGATGGAACGAAGCTAGCTCCGAATCCAAGCGGTTTGCAGAACCTAAGGGATGATTGCTCGAATTAGAGGCAATCCTGCTAAAAGGAGGGAGCAACGTGGAGTCATGTTACCATATGATTGGGCTTTGATATTAAGGTGAAACCCTACCTCGGGTACGACGTGAAATATGGCGTGAAGTGAAATGAGGAAACGAAAGAGCTGAATGGCCTTTGGTTCTCCGTCTACTCCGCCAGGTACCCAGGCACTTGGTATGTTTGGCTCAAGGAGTCACTCGACCAGATTGCGACCCACATCCTTGACAAAGACATACTGAAGTCAAAGACTTAACTATCGTATTTTTTGGGGAGCCTAGTCAAGAACCGTTGACCAATTGGTCAATGACCCTAGGATTATATCCCTTCGCGACATGCTTAGACACATGGAGTCGATGTAATCTCGCAGAAACTTGGAAATTACAATATTGTACTAATTCCTAGTAAAGTAGGATTACTCTTGTATATCGCCTTGAGAACTTAGCTTTAGATTTCACATGATTGATTATTTGGTCGTACAATAGAACCTATTCCAGACAACCGAGAGGTTTGATCTCAGTTGTTAGTTTTCAAATCCGATGAAACAGGTACGACAAGGCAACCCTGGTATAGGCGCTACCAGCGGGGTCACATGTAAGGCATGTAATCACGCCGTTTCCCCAATTTCTCTGCAATCAAACCGCCACCTAGCAAAGGTGGGATGATATAAACTGGACCAAAAATCACCAATCGAAGAACTAGAGGAATTGAGGGAGTAGCTAGCCAGCTCACAAAGGGAACAGCTAGCAAGCCCAGAAGATATACCCAAGCAAGTATGAGTGGCATACTGAAGAAACATCCTAATCCTACAATCCAAAACAATCTTCTGAACCTGAAATTATCGAGTCTTCTCCGAACGTAGTAGAAGAAGAATCCAGACATACCAGTGATGATAGTCCAGGTGATAATCTGTGTGGGTTCCCATACTCCGAGGCTCACCAACACCACACACAGCACAAGCGCAGTGACAAGCGACAAAGAAACTAGCAGAGTCTTCCCTCTATTCCACTCAGGGACTGGCAGGCTCTGACCTGACCTATGCTCACGTATCAGGTTTGTGATTCTATATGCTGGGTTAGCCTTGATTTGAATCTCAATAATCTTAGCTCCTTCAGCGAAATCCTGAACCTCCAAGAGCTCCTTCAATCTTTGTGGAGCTTGATTCCTGCTGAGAGTCCTCCTTTCTATCTCTTCATTAGTGTCCACAACACACGTTTCAAGTAGGGTAGCAGTTGCTCCAAGAGAGCCCTCCATGAATCCCCCCTCATTGAGATAGTCCCACAACTCCTCTGCAACGCGAGAATAGAGTTCTCCGTCCCACGATTGTTTGCTCCACTCTTCCACAAGGGCATATAGCGTTCTCGGGGACTTGCTCATCTTGTGGCTATTCGGGGATTCTTCCGTTGGGTTCGGTTGTGCATTCTCCATCCTAAGCGCCCAACTACTAACCTCTCTCGATAGACTAATCGTATAGAATACTTTTAAGCTATTTTCTTATTCGACAATGACGCATAACATAATTTAGCTTACTCTAGTTGAGTGCTGATTCCGTATCTTCCATGACAGTCATAGGATACACCTTTCACAAATACATAAGTTTTCAATTTACACTCATTTGGTAATCACACAAGTGAGTAGGGCTAATTCGATTATGTATTGTGAAGGATATGTGCGCGAGCGTGTGACAGGCCCGCAAGCTGGCACATTTTTCCTTTCAAGAAGGATATCATTCTTTGTCGCCTATGATAAGAGATACAATGACTCACGCTCACCGAGTGCAGGATGTTTCGTTGGCGTAAGGCGTGGCGAAACGCCGTTATACTCTTAAGGAAGTATGATTCACCATAGTTACTTAACTCATTATGTGGGGATTTTAAGAAATGCAGGAACAGATGTTTGTAATACCTATTCCGCCTCTACTTGCTCTTGGGTTTCTGATCGGCATCATATTACTGGTTCTCGGCTATCGAGAGGAATCTGACCTAACGAGACGTCATCATCTAATGGGTTCAGGTGTAGTAGTCATAGGCATTATGATTCCAATCACTCCACTTAGCTGGTATGGCTATTGGATAGTGACCAGGGGGCTGGTGCTGGGGCTTGTTGAAATCGTTATTATTGCTGTTGCCCTGATCGTTGGTATCCTTCTCGTGTACAAAGGTGTCAAGACTTACTCGGGACCTCAATAGAATACCCGCGCTCCTCTGGCAGAGTATTTTCTCAGGCAAGCTGGATTGTTCGCTCAATTATTTAACTTCTCAAATCCTATGAAACAGGTCCGACATGGCAACCCGGGGATAGGTGCAACAAAAAGCAGCGCTTACGTGCCTCTGAAGTAGAATACGGACACTGTAGTTTTCTATTTGAGAAGGGCGCTTATGCACCCTTATTCTTAAATTCGCTCAGAACTAATGTATGACGCCTTCAATCTGCTTAACCTGGGAGTGGTTATGTGAAAAGGCGTAAAAAATTTGCAATCGTATATTTAGTCTGTATGCTGGCGGTTCCTGTTTCTGTTGCAGCGAATAATCAAGGTCTAAGATGGGTGGGAGAAGTTGGAAACCAATTTGAGTTCTCTTTTACACTCATTCGAAATACATCTTGTTTCTCCCCAGTATTTTGTGAAGAACTGTGCATAGAAAACGAAGCTATGTATATGGAGATAGACTCCCTCTTACCAATACCCGATAACCTTCAATTCTTTGAAGAGATACCATCACCTGAGGTTTCATTATACTATAAGAATGGCACAATTCTAAGTCTTTCAGATTTCATGATGATGTTTCCCCAGATTGGTAAGCAGTTCATATTGCCTGTCGGCAACTGGCACCTTCTTACCGCATTGCCATCAAATGCGACCACTACCACAACTACCATCACTACCACTGCAACCACCGGTAACTTCGAATCGACTCAAATAGACAATTTAACTCATTGGGGTTGGCTATGGTCGTTCTCAGACTCTCAAACCCAGCAGGAAGGAATTCACGCATACTATAAAGCAGATGGAGTTCTTGGGTACTATACAAGAAGCATTGTTAGTGACACGGAATTAGTGACAATTTCATTCATCCGACTGAATCCACCTGATCCAGTTCCTCCAGCAATCGGAATCATAGAGCTTGGCATAGTAATTGGGGGAGTGACTGCAGTGGTTGTCATTGTTGTAATGAAAAGAAAGACGTAGAGAATTGAATTAAGAAACCTCAGTTGACATCAGTTTTCAATTCCAATGAAACAGGTACGACATGGCAACCCTGGTATAGGCGCTACAAAAAGCAGCACTTACGTGCCTCTGAAGTAGATCTGCGGGTTTCTTAAGCCCCCCATCTTTTCTCATCAACTGACAAACAGCCTGCCAGCACTCTCTCTCAATACGTTTAATAGATGACTATTCTGTGCGCTCCTCGACTTCACATGGAGGGGCAATGATGTTCTGGAACTTGAAATTGAAGACTCTATTGGGATCTTTTTTTATGGTATTCTTTTTGCTTTCACAAGTTACTTGTGCGGCAGCCGCAAACAACCAAGGTCTAGAGTGGGGCATCGATGTGAGTGATCGTATCGACTATGATATAGAGATAGAGTTTCGTAATTCGACACTAGATTTTGAGATAGATGACGGGATGTATCTGATTATTGATAACCTACCTGTCATCAATGATGACATCATTGGCCTTTCGGAGTTGTGCCTTCCAACGATGGTTTTGAACCACTACACGACATATTGGGAGAATGAAACTCCCATGGACTTTTTCTGGGAGAGATATGTGAATATGGAACCGGTGGATATACTTCCCATTGGTAACTGGACTCTGATGACTCAACTGTTGGAAGACGCCACACCGACAGCGGATATGACCCAAAATTCTTCGACCTTGAGTTTCACAGTCTTGAACCTACCAAACCCAGGCAATGAACTGACTACGATCTTTTCGAAGACCGATGGTATGCCTGTATATCATCTTTACAACGTAACATGGGGAATGGACACAACTATCGTAGTAGAGCTAGAGAGAATTCTTCCGTCAACAACCAGCTCCATTCCAGTAACTACCTCTGGTTCAACGAGCGCTCCACCACCTGGCAATAACACTATCCCCATGACACTAGGAGCTATTGCTGTAGCTGTAGTAGTCATTCTGATGTTGGTCTTTCTACGTAGAGGATAGATACCACACGGCAACCCGGGGATAGGTGCAACGAAAAGCAGTGCTTACGTGCCTCTGAAGTAGATTTACTGGTTTCTTAGTTTTTTTGATGAAAAGGGGCTTTATGAACGTTCGAGCACAGGATGTTCCGCGAAGCCCTCCTTCAAGCTTCTATTTCTGTTAACGAAGAACCTGCTTGAAATATCGGATTCTGTAGAATGTGAGCGCAAAATTTGGTTTATTCTCTTCTGAGTACTGCCAGCACCATTAGAATTACTACAGTGCCGGCCATGACCATTCCTGCAATTCCTAGTGGTGAATCAAATGGGAATGGCAAAGTTACTCTTTCAACCAGTGAAATCCTGCGTAGGCCATCATAATACTCTCTAACGATCCTTATGTAAGATGTATGAAGTACTCCCGTTGTCCTCACGTAGATATCTGCGAGGGTATCTGTTCCTGATTCATGGAAAACCGTGAAATTGTATCCAATGAGGTAAGGTGTGTTGATAATGTCTTGAGTCACGTTTTCCTCAGGTTGATTTGACCACTGTCCTTCCCAGATATTCACAATAAGGCCCCAGTTGCCAACTGGAAGTACGTCCCAACTAGAAGACCCCTCGATTTCGGTTCCATTTTCATAGAACCGCGATGCCCCAACTAAGCGCGAAAGGTTTCTCATTGCGGTGATATCATCTGGGATGCTTGGAAGACTATCGATTATAATGTAGAAATTCTCCTCTCTAGGACTGGTTTCATTTTGATTTTGTATTGTAAACTCTCCGAAATCGTGATAGTCAAATCTACTCCCGATTGTGACACCCCAATACAGACCCTGATTATTTGCAGCACTCACTGGGGTTACAACAATGCACAGAACAAATAGTATAGCCATCAATTGAGAGAATAGACTCTTGGACATATGTCGCACCTCAACTTACGAATCTGTCAATGTTCCTCTACCTAGATATTGATGGCTCTCTGAAACTATAAACATTTGTTCCCAATTCGCTTGACAATGGCGACTGCAATGACTGTGTTGTGCAGAGAAAGGAGGGTGCTGGAACAAGAGAAACCAGCTACTATAGATCTTCACTTAGCTACACAAAGTGATGATTACGGCTTCAAAGGATAAGGATAGAGAGAAAGCGCTCAGCAGCAGCTGTGAATCCATTAGAATGGATTCCTAACGAGGATGTAACCCTCTACGTAGGATTGTGATGTGTTCTCGTCCAGAAGAATCAACCTTACGTTGCTCCGATGCCTATTGGTCCAGCTAGTGGTACATTCCTTAATCGCTCAGCAGTCATAAATGCGGATTGCCTTCAATGAGTATTTGAGGGACAATAGATTGCCTTGGTGGCCGCAGGTTATTGTAAGACCAAGAGTTCGAATTGTAATGCCCAACCTTGGACTACCCACTTGTCCGCCCAAAGCTGCGGTGTTCAGCGTTGTAATTCTTGCGGTCCTTTTTGTATTGGGAGGCAACATCTATACACTGATCATGACTCCTCCGCCAATTGCAGGCTTCTCAAATGGATTGCCAAGACTCTTTGCACCTGGGCTTGATGCCCAGCTCAGCATAGAGGGCATCGTGGCTTCAGTTGTGGCTTTTATTGGTGTTCTGGGACTTAGTCTGATCTACTACTCTTCTAGATACGTCTTCACCCCTAGCGATGCAACCCGCTTGATGATACTCGGTATGATTCTCACTGGAGTAGCATTCCTCACCTACAGTTACATGTACGCAATCAAGATACAAGTGACCTGATCTAAGCTCCTGCAACTCATATGCGCTGCACGAGCGCGTGACAGGACCTCAGGCTGGACCTTACGCCTAGTGCAGAATCTTTGTCGTCTTTCTAGTACGTATGTCAGCCCAACGGCTCATTTATCTAAATACGCCTATTGGATTGGCACCGAGGACGGGTTGATTGCAATGACCAGCGATGATCTCCACAACGATTTATACGGCGTGAATCCGAGAGTCATAGCTGCGATAATGGGTGTCTTCACACTATTGACACCTTATGGCTATCTGCCTAGTTGGTGGGCTCTTGGGTACCCTTTTGTATACCCAGAGCCGGGCTTTATATACTCCCTCCTCTGGGCCTTTAGCTCCCGTGCCGGGAGTGTGGGACTTCACAACTATGTCGTCTACAACCCTGCTCTCCTTTGGGCCACGCTTCCTCTCAGCATATGCAATGTCATCTTTGCTTTGAAAGTCGTGAGGTACTATCAGGACAGAACCAGCAAAGACAGCGTCTTAAGATGGGCAATTGTTGCATTTATCGTACCTATCCTTGCTCTGTTTGTCCAGGGGGCAATCTGGATTGTAATCGGAGCACTGTTCGATCCCACTATAGCGTTTGGAGCAGGTTTTCAGCCATATTTCGGCCCCATTCCAATTCAGATTGCAGTAGGACTATTCATTGTGTACCATATCCCAGCCCCAGAACTAGTCACTCCATGGACAGCCCCCGAGAGAGATGAATCATGGTGGATAGAAGAAGATATCGAAGAGTCACATTTTGCAGAGCTCTTCATCACAATGGAAGAACTCGATGAGATATACAAGATGTGGGACTGACTTGTTTTGGAATTGCACAAGCTAGACGGAGCTGTATCGGGTCATTCTTACAGCGTTGCTGAGCCTCCCTCTGGCAAAGAACGAATTTGGATTATGAGGTCTATGGTTTGAATGGTTGTCGAGAGTAGGTAGGTCTCTAGAGTGAGAGGGGAAATATGATAAAACAGGAATGAAACGGATGGGATTAGAAGCAGGAAGGATGCGAGTTGCCAGAAGATGAAACATGCAATACACGTATAGATTCGGCCTCTCTTGTCCTTTACAGCAACTCTACCAATTGCATAGGGGAGGGCCAAAACGAGAATGCTAGGCGGATCGATGATAACGAGGATACTCAAATCTCAAACCACGTTATGATATACACCTTTTCTCGCCAAATGATTTTCGAATCATGGAATCACACTTCTGTAAGTTTGCAATCATACCGCTATTACTCGTCCTTTTTTGCCACTGTCTAAAGTTTAGCAACCCTATGAAACAGGTACGACACGACAACCCGGGGATAGGTGCAACCTAGAGCAGCGCTTACGTGCCTCTAAAATGATGTCAAAGCAATAATAGCCAATATCAATTTGCACCTATGTGGATTTCTTGCAATGTTCCATCTCATTCGAGTTGTTTCATTCCCTCTTGAGATAAATCGCAATTCCCAAAGCTAGACAAATCATGGCAACTAGAGTAGTCACGAGTATTAGGTCATGTCCATTAGCACTTGGGAATGTTGATACTGAACCACTGAGCTTATGCAAAGTTGCCGAACCCAAACCTTCGCAAGTCCAAAATGCTCCATCAAACCAAGTTAGACCACTACTAGCTCCATCGGTTTCCATAACACCAATTGATTGTAGAGAGTTCCCATAGGAATCAGCTGCTTCCCACACATGAATTGTATCCAAGGATGTGCCAGGTTTTGAGCAGTAAAGGACTCCACCCACTTCAACGAAATCCTGAATGTTATTAGATGGTGGAGGTCTAATATCATTCAAGCGAATCCTGCTAAGGTCATACACATAGAGATTACTGGTTCCGTAGTTTGCAATATAGACTCGCTCTAGCAGAGGAAGGATGCATATTCCGCCCCAGTGCACATTACCGATGGAGCTGCTGTTAATCCACTCATCAATGAACAAAAGGTCAGTATCATATCGGACAATCTTGGAGGGGTTATTGGGAACAAGCCCTCTTTCTGAAAGTGGAATCCAAAGAAGACCATCATAGAAGACCATCCCTCCGCAATGATTGAGCGTGTCGTCGCGCACAAGTACTTCATCAATATAGGTTCCGTTAGGGAATAGTTTGTATAACCAAGCATCGCCGTTGCCGATCACAGTTTCTGCGGTGCTGATGTAAAAATATTCTCCATCGGTTGCGAGCCCCTCTACTTCACTGTCGGTAAACCATGTGAGTTCAATTGAGAGATCGATCTCTGCAATGTTATACCCCGCTCTCTGTGACTGCGTCATGTGAGTGATGGAATTACCAGCAGGCAAAATCAGCAGCAATCCGAGAACCAATGGTAATGCTAAACAGCGACGCACTTCTTACAACCAAATGGAGCTCTTGATTTGATGTTCATAAGCTTTGCCGCGGGCGATACGCAATCTTGCAACACGTGTTCCAAGAGATAACAAGATTAAGGTGATTGGAGAATCTTCACTGGATTAGGGAGGATTACAGGTGCCAGAGCGGCCAAGCGAGAAGTACTATCGTGATACAGCAAGATTCTATGACGCATTTGTAGAGCGGCCAGATGAAACCCTCTACCTAGAGCTTGCAGAAAGATTTGGATCGCCTATCCTAGAGCTTGCTTGCGGAACAGGAAGAATCACACTCATTCTTGCACAAGCAGGCTACGATATCACAGGAATTGAGCTCTCTCCCGAGATGCTTGAGATTGCACAGGAAAAACTGCAGCAACTCCCTGACGATGTCCAATCAAGGGTTTCATTGAATCATGGAGATATGACGAATTTCAAGCTAGACAAGAAATTTGCAATGGTCATCATACCATGGTCTTTCAAATTTCTACTAACAACAGAAGATCAACTTGCGTGTCTTAGGCAAGTTCGAAAACATCTGGCTGATGATGGCGTATTCATTCTTGATCTCTACCCACGCGAGATAATAGATTTAGATGAAACAGAGAGGTACACTGTAGAGATTGATGGGGCCACCATTACAAGGACTTACACCTATTCTACTGACATTCTGGCCCAGACAAGACGCTGCGATGCAACTGTAGACGTGGTTCATTCAGATGGCAAAGCTGAGCGAGTAGAGACTAAATCTGTTGTATCATTGATCATGCCAAGAGAGGCTGAACTTCTTGTTAGAACTGCTGGCTTTGAGATTGTTGAAGAATATGGTGGAAATGACTTCTCAGAATACACGCCTGATGACTCGAAGAGGGTATTAGTTCTCAAGAAGAAGACCGATAGTTGAAGCCAGGTTGAGTTTCCGTTGAAACAGGTACAACATGGCAACCTTGGTATAGGCGCAACCAAGAATAGTGCATACGTGCCTCTGAAGTGATGAATTTATTATTGTGACTGACGTTTCCAATATACTACAATTGACAAGACAGCGACTGCAATGACTGATACAGATATCAACAATGGCAATATCAGGCCATCCTCATGATTTAGTATTGGGTTCCTATTTGGTCCAACACTACCAGTTGGTACTCCAGCAGGGAGCTCATTCACAACGTGCACGGTTACATTGTCTATACCTGTGCTAAATCCACCATCCACGGATAATCGATAGACATGATCCCCCGAGGGGAGGCCGTCCACATTGATAGTCAAAGACCCGACCCATATGTGCTTTTCAAGAATAAGCCCATCCTTCAATAGCGTATAGTAGAACCCACCGTACACAGTTTCCCAGGTTACTTCATGACCTGTAGACCCCACTAAATACCATAAATCAGGAGTATCGTATAAATCACCATCATAATCAGCAGTCCATGTTATCTGAGCCAGTCCAAATTCCATAATGGGCGACTGTGCAACGTTTCCGAGTGTGTCATTTGCTATATAATACACCTGGCGATAGGTATCATAAAGATACCATCCTGTAGAGTTATAGAAGAATTCGAGTGTGGTTGTGAAAATGTCACCACTGCCAGCACTACGTGTCATCGGAGTCTGATTCCAATCACTGCTTCCTCGATTGGCGTAGTACATAATCACCGAGTCAATACCGTCAGGATCCCTTGCCAGGACACTCACAGTAAGAGTGTAGTCGAAGTTGGCAGCAGCATAATATTTCCGGGGATAGTATTCCATGGTGGGATTGCTACCTTCACCAGGAATGTCAGACTCATCAGCAATCATCCATTTCTCATTATAGAGCTCAGCTGATTGGCTATCTAACAGCAATTCATTTGATGAAGGGTAATTGGAGCTGATTGCAACAACATGTAGCATTAGAAAGAGGATTAGGACGCTTCTGGCATCAACTCTCATGCTCAGTTTTCCCTCCTGCTCTTAATTACTCGAAATAGCATAAAAGTGGCAACCCATCCCAAAATGACAATTATAGAAAGCAGGAAGAGAGTTTGTGGGAGCTCTTCTGCTGGAGAAGGATGCACTGTGACGATGACCTCATCATAAGCCGAGAGATAGAACCTATCAACAACATGGAGCTTTATCGTGTGGACTCCCACGCTCAGATATGACACATCCAGCATTATGGTTGTCTCTTCAAGCCGTTCATCCTGCCAGTTGACACCATCGGTTATATAGTACCTGTCTGGATTGACCTCCTCAACTTCCCAGACTAGGACGACTTCCGAATCACCTGAATTGAACTCGACATCCTCGGGGTGACTGAGTAATGGCGGATCGTTTTCGAGAAGTATGGGGTAGAGGTCCACTGAACCAGCACTGCCATTGATGGGCAGGGGCTGGCCTGGAGTAATATGCTTCCAGACATTACCTCCGTGCCAGGTGTATCCCCATCTGTTGTTAAACCCATCATCACGCGCCTGAGATTCATTATTGTCATAGATGTGATTGTAGGTGAATTGTGATTCTGAAGCATATGATTTGATTCCAATTCTGTTATCTGTAAATGAATTAGTAATGAGCCAGAATACCTGACCATGGAGTTCAATCCCGGTCGACGAGTATGTGACAGTGTTGTTGAATGAGTGGACCGTGTCTCCGCCAGAATAGGGATCTCCTTGGCTTGCTATTTTAATTCCAATTTCGGAACATCCAGAAACAAAGTTGTGTTCAACATAAACACCTTCTCCCTCAGATACGATGCCCCACTCACAATTTTGAATCACGGACTCGGCTACTCTATTAGATGAACCTGTAGCGTTGATTCCAGTTGAACAGTTAGTAATCTCACAGCGAACGATGCGGGATCCATCGCCCTCAATTAATATACCAGTTGAGGAGCTAGAAATCTCACAGCTAACGATACCGCAATACCTCCCATCAAAGTAGATGGCAGCCCCTTGTGCACCTGAAAGTCTGCATAGCCGGATTGTCACATAGATTTCATTTGGCATTGATACCGAGATACAATATCCACCACTAGGATTGAGAATCTGATAGCCTTCAATTAGGTATGGGTCACTATGCGTTCCAGATCCCGGTAGCTCTAGTGAGGTGATGTTATCGGAGTGTGTTATATTGATTGGATCATGTTGTGCGAATGAGATTGAGCTGATGTCATGAAGAGTTTCGCTACTTGGCGGAGCGGCTGCATATTGGACTGCCATAACATTCAGTAGAAGAAGCGTTGTGGCCAGAACAATACAGATTCTGGCCCGTTTCTTTGCATCTGTCACTCAGCTCACCATTATCAACATTATGACCTCATTTCGATATTATTCTAATCCTAGAGAGATTAGAATATAGCATTGCAGAGGCGCTTTGCGTCCACATTTAATTTATCTGCGATTTTATCAAATAGTATCTATTCAGGAATGCTGTATTTCTAGGTGGACAATGGATGAAGAGCTGGTTTGGTCCTCGAACAGTGTACATAGACTGTTATGAGGCATTGGGATTTCATGAAGAGAACTACGAGCGAATCATGATTGTCATGTCTGCCATAGGTTCATCCAATCTTCTATACCGCGAATGGTTGTCCGGTCGAAATGGAGGAGGAAGGGTGAGAACACTGCGTTGTGCCTTTGAAACCGATTTAGATCCAGTACAAGTGAAAATCATGATGCTGGGTCTGCAGTATTTAGAATCCAGTGATGTTCCGAGGGATGTGGAAACTGAAGATCATACAGGATTATTTCGTTTTGCGAGCTTTGATGTGTTTGAGGTTAAGGAATCAGAGTATGAAGAGAAAGGTCGACTGCGAAGAATGCTGAAGCGACCTGAAACGAAGATAGAGATGGATGATTTAGAAGTCATAGGAAATCATTCTGTCTTCTTTGTAGCATGTAGGAAGCGCCTAATTGGGAGTATCGATGACTCATCACGACAAAAGCTGCTCAATATCGAACAGCAGATTCTTGAGAAACTACAAGCTGAAGAAGCCATAGCACATTGACAAATTGCTAGTTACTACATGCGCGGGTAGGTGAATTTACGTCCGTTTCCTGAAGAATAGAATAAAGGCACAACCCAAGCCGTTCTGAGTATGATGGGGGACATCTCTTCTTTAGCTGATATGGGAATTTAGAGAGTTTGGCAATGATTCCATATTAAGTTACGAACTCGGCATCAATTTCCGAACTTGCTCCTTCGATTTCTTGCTATTTCGCAGGGTCCAAGTGTAAAAACAGGAAACTGGTGGCTAACGCCAATTGATATGCATTCTATGTGGCATAAAGCGTGGTGTTAGAAAGTTGGCATTCGCTAAGATTCGTCGGAAACCCAAGCCTGAGCCCTCCTTTGAAGAACATGAGCGTCTGAAGACAAGCATGAGGGTTGAGATGTACAGAGTTTCTTTCCGGAGGTAGAAATCCTGTCGCTAATTATGCGCTGGGATTCAAATTCTCTCCTTTCGGCCGTGCCAAAGGCGCGGCCCTTCTCCTTTTTCAAGTGACTATTTCCAATCGATCTTGCTAAGTAGCGATTTCAGTGCAAGCGGTGGTTTCACTTTCTTGAGTTTGGCAATCACTGTCAGGTTCACATTTGGATCCAAGCCCAGTTTGATAAGATTTCGACAATGATAGAGGGGGGACAAATCCACAGAACTAATTTCATTCTTTGTGAGGGTGAGATTCCGAAGCTTTTTGCATTTACTAAGCGGTGCGAACTCAATACTCTCGAGCTTGTTCTCATAAAGATGAAGTGCCTTGATTTCGGAGCACTGCTTTAATGGAGTCAGGTCAATCGTACGCAATTTATTGAAGGAGAGATCCAGATGCATCAGATTGGTACATCCCTCGAGAAATGATAGATCGATTGTGTCGAATTGGTTTCCGCCTAGGGAGAGTTCAACTAGTGTCGAACATCCCTTCAGCTTAGAAAGGTCGATTGCTTGTATCTCATTCCCCGAGAGGGTCAGAACCTCGAGGTTAGGAAACTGGTCAAGTGAGGACAGATCCGTTGTGGCAATTCTTCTGTCACTGAGGTCAATCTCCGTGGCACTTGAATCAAAACGTTCCACAACCTTGCCTCCCTTCTTGGTCTCGCTCCAAATAGTAATCTCGTCCATTAGCGACAAATCCTAGGGGTGCGTACGTGTTCTCCACTTAATAACTACGATTGCAGGCTCAGCTATCCCTTAGGAGGGACTTCAGCCTTCATTCTGTATAGCCGGTGATGCTGCTTGTATCCTCGCTCTTCACAGAGCTCAGCTAGATTCTCATTGTCAGTAAATGTCAGCCGAACGTAGTCATATTCCAGCAAACTATATTCTTCTAGACCAGAAATGAAGTCATCAATGCCATCAAGGTTGTCAATTCGAAACGGCATACATCCTGGGAATGTAGGAGTAAACCGACACGCTCCAACAATATCCGATTCCTTATTCTTTAGCACCAAGACATGGTATTCCTCCGATTCGAGAAACCGTCTTATCTGGGCGGCAGGAAGGTAGTCGTGATATTTCAGGCCAACGAGATCGATTTCATCCTCTTGAATTGAGTCGCATCTGTAGTTCCCGGTAGGAGCTATTGTCTTGAATGGAACAAAGTAATGCCAAGTAGTTCCAATTATTTCAAATCCGAATTTCTTGTAGAGATGCTGGGCATGCTTGTTATTGTCCTGTGTATAGAGTATAGCTTGAGCAAGATTCTCGTTTCGAAACCAATCGATGGCATATTCCATTAGTCTAGCGCCTAAACCTTGATTCTGCATGGTCTTAGCAACAGCTATCCTCCCAAGATGTCCTGCATCTTCTCCGAACTTAGAAACAGCGAGCATTCCTATGATTCTGCCATCTGATTCGAGAACAAAGAATGATTCATGTGAGATAATCCTAAGAAACGACTCACGGTCAATCCGATCATCTGGAAATAGTTCGGCATCGATTGTCTCGAATTCAGGCCAGTCTTCCTCTCTGATGAGCCTGATTCTTAATTCGTTTCCAAGCAAGCTGATTCCTCCTGGTCACCCCATGATGATTATAGCAAGCATTCCAACCATGAATATTATGAAGACGATAAATCAAAGACAGGTCCTCGTAGCAGATCGTGGATAGTCATCTTCCTCTCCATAGTCGTACATACTAATCGCCTGAACTCGTGTGAGATTACTAAGTCATACTCTTCAGTCTATTGTCAGTCACAGACGTTGTATGACTATGAGAGTCTGAGCTTGAACACCTTCTCAAACTTGTCAAGTTTTGGTCGTATCACATAACGGCAGTATTGCTGGTTGGGATTGTTCTTGAAATAATTTTGATGATAGTCTTCTGCCCTATAGAACTTGGTGAAGGGAACTATCTCGGTAACCACAGGATTCTTCCAAGCTCCGCTCGCATCAATTTTGGCCTTGAAGCGCTCTGCTGCATCCTTCTGCGCTTCAATATGATAGAAGATAGCAGAACGATACTGAGTGCCTTTGTCATTCCCCTGGCGATTGAGTGTTGTAGGGTCATGGGTTTCAAAGAACACCTCAAGGAGATCTTCGAATGTGATCTGCTCTGGATCATATTCTATCTGACATGCTTCAGCATGGCCGGTTTTTCCTGAGAGGACATCATTGTAGGTAGGATTGTCTGTATGTCCGCCTGTGTAGCCTGATACCACTGAGGCTACGCCCTTGAGCTGCTGAAACACTGCTTCTACACACCAAAAGCAACCAGCTGCTAACGTTGCAGTTTCCATGAGGTATCCAAGCATCTAATGCAAATCAATAGCTGCAAAGAGGCACAACATGAATTCTGGCAGTCAATCTGTTTGTCTTAATCTGAACCAGTGTTCGATGAAGAGGATGCCTAAGAGGAGATCACCTGCAACGAAACCGACTACTAAGATGGACGCCTCCCCGATGATGAAATAGAAGAGACCCACGATGAATATCGTGACTTTCTCAAATATCACAACTGGAATGAAACTCTGACTGATTTCATAGTTGATACTGATAGCATAGAGGAGAAGTCCCACTACGAATACGAGGAGGAAGAAAGAATCAGCCCATAACAACGTTGGAGGGGGAGGAACGTCACCAGCCAGCGAAAAATAGCCAATGTCGATTCTGGGGAGAACAATGAAAGATACTGCTAGAACCCAATTCCATATAGCTGCAATCTTGAACAATAAATTGTGGTATCGCTCTCTGTCCATAGAGTTCACACCTTTACAGCTTTTCGACATATCAAGCATATAACTCCGACGACCGTTCCCCGAAACCTAGACAATCCTGGACATCACTGCCCAAGACTGATGTTCGGTTCCTGCTTCGCCAAGGTCTGCATCGTGATTCCAGAAGAATCGCGATGGCTTACATCCTCTCCACAGGCAGTTAGAGTCTCCGGCAAACTGACGGTGACTAGATTCAGTGCGGCATTCAAATCCCGGTCTATCCGAATTCCACACGTTTCACAATGATACTCTCTTTCTGAGAGAAGAAGTCCATCCTTCTTGTGTCCACAGCTGGAACATCTCTTTGACGAGGGAAATACCCGGGGAGCGATGATGAGCTGTGAGCCGTACCACGTGCATTTGTACTCAAGTTGCCTTCTGAACTCATACAATCCCACATCTGCTATAGCTCTTGCCAACCTTCGATTCTTCATCATTCCTGACACGTTCAGGTCTTCGATCACTATCTTGCTGTGGCTCTTGGCAAGATAGGTCGTCAGCTTATGAAGAGTGTCATGTCTGATGTTAAAGATCTTAAGATGCATCTTAGCTAGTCTGAGCTTTGCTTTCTCACGGTTTCTACTTCCTCTCTCTTTTCGTGATAGACTCTTTGACAGTCTTCTAAGTTTCTTGAGCTGTCTTCCTAAAGCTCGAGGATTTGGAAAGGTTGTACGGGTGGAGAGGGTTGCCAGGGTCTTGACCCCAAGGTCTACTCCTACTGCCTCTCTTCTGATAGGTCCTGGATCTGCAACTTCTTCTCTTACAGTGATTGACACAAACCATCGGTCAGCTCGCCTTCGTATTGTAGCAGAGAGGATTCGACCACTATGATATGTTTCTCTCTTCTCCTTGATTCGGATCGCTCCAAGACGCGGGAGCTGGATTCTTCTTCCCTTAAATCGAATAGTCCCAGTCAGTCTAAAACTGTCCTTCACACCCTTCCTTTTGAAACGAGGGAAGCCAACCTTGTTTCCCGACTTCAATCCCCGATAGAAGTTTTTGAAGGCTCTGTCAAGGTCTCTCAGTGCTTCTTGGGGCGCACACTTGGAGCATTGATACATCCAGGGAAACTGACTCTTTTTCAGGCGGTTCAACAGCTTGTGTTGTTTCATAGCATCTGTGAATCGTTCATCTCCCTGATTTGCCCTGTATGACTTGATTCTCTGCTCAAGACCCCAGTTGTAGGCAAAACGAGCGACTCCAGCATGTTGAAGAAGAGAGCTCCTCTGGCAGTTGTTGGGGTCTAACTCGTATCGGTAGGCCTTGTGGACCAACATCAGAGTATAGTCTTGATAGGTCAATAAAAGGACATACCAATCCAATAGCAGCCCAAAGATGAATTTGATGAATGTCTAGGGTCTATGCGTAGTTCAATGCCCTTTCTCAGAGTAAGGAAGTTCCTATATGGGGAGGTGTGTTTTCGCTCGCTATGCGAGTCAAGCCGAATTATACTGGTGAAGGTATTGTGAATCTGATGAGTTCCATTGCCTCAGCAGTTGGAACAAAGAGTCCATATCCAGAGATGGCAAATGACTGGCTCTCTGGAATAGAGGACTCCAAGAACATTGTTCTGATGGCCGTGGATGGTCTAGGGTATGAGTACCTCTTGAACCAGGGAAAAGATACTGTACTTGCATCATCAGCACAGGGCTCTCTCACCTCAGTGTTCCCGCCATCCACAGGTTCTGCAATCACGACTTTCATCACGGGATTGCCTCCACAGCAACATGCCATAACGGGCTGGTACGTCTTTCTGAAGGAATATGGGATGATGTCGCGCATTCTCCCCTTCACAAGTGTTGTTGATTGGAATGTGCTGGACACAGATATTGCCTACGTAGTCAATGTTGAATCACTCTTCTGGGAGATCGAACGGGAGCGCTTTGTGGTAGCCGGGAAGCAGATTGTTGACTCAGCATTCTCACAGTACACGATAGGCCACTCAGCCAAGAGAATCGGATATGAAGGACTTCGGAACTTTTTCGAGTGTGTGGAAAAGGCAATTGCGGTAGGCGAGAGACCTAGCTATATCTACTCCTATTGGCCAGAGCTTGACTCAATTGCTCACATTCTTGGCATAGAGAGCGTTGAGGCACGTGATCATCTTCAGGCCTTTGACCAAGCTCTAAAGGAATTCATTGAGAGGATTGAAGGTACAGACACTACGCTCATTATTACAAGCGACCACGGCTTGCATGACGTGAACCCTGAGGGCCTTATCAAGACTGGTGACCACCCTGAATTGATGGAGTCCCTCACCCTCCCGCTTTGCGGAGACACGCGATCCGTCTACTGCTATGTGCGACCGTCATATATCAGGAAATTCGAGGATTACGTCAACTCAGAACTCGGACATGCCTGCACGATTCACGAGAGTGAGGATCTAGTAAACGACAACTGGTTTGGCCTATATGAAGCAAACCCGATGCTATCCGACCGAGTAGGAGATTATACGTTGCTTTTCAACAATGGGTATGCAATCCTCAACAGCTTCCCCGGGCAAGAACCTCCAGCTCTTCTAGGTCATCATGGAGGCACATCCAGTGAAGAGATGAATGTGCCGCTCATTGTCATCAACAGATAAGGACCACTTTTTGTAGGTGCTTAAAAGGGTCCAAAAGGACGTGTATTTGATGTGATGAGCCCGGTGTCATGGGGTTGTAGGCTGTCCCTTGTTGTCACCGGGTCTCTCCTCCTAATTCTCTAATTCCTCAACTGGCATAGCTCAAACGAAAAAAGATAACGAACTGTTCTACAAGAGGACCTGCATCTCTTTTGCAGTTTCCATGTTCCTCTTGACAACATCAAGTTCGGGGTCAAGTTCCAAGGCGCGTTTATAGCACTCTACAGAACGAGTGACATCTCCTTTCTCTCTGA
This sequence comes from Candidatus Thorarchaeota archaeon, assembly GCA_016839605.1. GTDB lineage: Archaea > Asgardarchaeota > Thorarchaeia > Thorarchaeales > Thorarchaeaceae > SMTZ1-83. The sequence continues at coordinate 25,047 of JAEOTX010000154.1, forward strand.
AAGCAACTCCCAGATTATTCCAACCACGAGGATCATTGGGTGATAGTTCAGTATACTTTTCAAGTACCGGTATCGCGTCAGCCCATCTATCAAGGAACCAGAGGGCGGTTCCATACTTAAACAGGATATCTGGTTGCTTCCTTCTGACTGATAGGCTAGGCTCAAAGAACTCCGCTGCTCTCACATAGTTCTGAGCTTCATAGCAGAGATTCCCAACAGCATTGAGTGAACTAACAGCTCTTGGATTCAGGTCTATAGCTGCATTAAGACTCGTACAAGC
>JAEOTX010000155.1 GCA_016839605.1 Candidatus Thorarchaeota archaeon
CATTGATGGATAGCATATCTGAAGACCTAAGCAAATTAGCCGAGAACTAGGAATTCGAGCATGTTGTCTAAGAGAGATAATGTTCATTGATGTACACTAATGTTGGGACTCTTCTTATGGTTGTTCATTCCATAAGTCAGAAGAGCTGACAGAAGGCTCACGTCTATGTCGCAATTCAGGTTCGACTCGGAAAGTCATGGAGCGGTCTTGTAATGGTCAATAGAGATGAAATAATCAAGAAAGAGTCCAAGTATATGGTTCCAGCTTACGCTCGTAAGCCCATAGTCATCTATGAGGGGAAAGACACTGTTGTACGAGATCTTGATGGAACGGAGTATATTGATTGCATTAGTGGAATCTCAGTGGTGAATGCGGGCCACAGTCCAGAACGACTCGTTAAAGCTGGTTCGGAGCAATTATCGAAGCTCATTCACTGCTCTGGTCTCTATCACAATGTCCCCCAGACTTTGCTGGCTGAAAAACTCGCTGACCTCACGCCAAGCAATCTGACCAAATCATTCTTCTGCAACAGCGGAGCAGAAGCGGTCGAGGGTGGAGTCAAAATTGCAAAGAAGTATAGTGTTACTCAGGGTCGCACAGGTGCAGGGGTAATCGCATTAGAGGGCTCCTTCCATGGAAGACTCAGCCTTTCCCTCACCCTGACAGGTCAGGCGAAATACAAGCACGGTTTTGGGACCTTTGCCAATGCCCCTGGCGTAGCTCATGCACCAATGCCATATTGCTATAGATGCCCGCTTGAATTTCCTGATTGTAGCACTGAATGTGCTAGAAGAGTAGAGGACATCGTCAAGTATCATACTACGGGCGACGTTGCGGCTATGATTGTGGAGCCAATCCTAGGTGAGGGTGGCTTAGTCGTGCCCCCTCAGGAGTATCATGACTTGGTGCTAAAGATATGCAAAGAACACGATATTCTCTACATCGCTGATGAGGTACAAACCGGCTTCGGAAGAACAGGAAAAATGCTTGCGATTGAAGAGTTTGGAATCAAGCCAGACATCATTACAATGGCCAAGGGATTGGGCGCAGGGATGCCAATTGGTGGCTACATCACCACAGACGAGATAGCAAACTGTCTAGAGTCAGGTGATCACTTCTCAACCTTCGGTGGGAATCCTGTGAGCTGTGCAGTGGCACTAGAGAATCTCATCTATCTCGATGATGCTGGACTAGTCAAGAATTCTGAGAAGATGGGTGGCATGCTGATGAAGCAACTGAAAGAGATTCAGCAGAGCAACAAGTACATCGGTGAGGTGCGAGGTAGGGGTCTTATGATCGGCATCGAGCTTGTGAAAAACACTGGTACAAAAGAACCTGCAGTTGATGAAACACAGACAGTAGCCAAGAATCTGATGAAAAATGGAGTTCTAGTTGGAACAGGCGGTGTCAAGAAGAACGTAATTCGCCTCCAACCTCCGTTGTGCATCACTGAAGAAGAATCTCAGAAAGTCCTGAGTCTGCTCGAGACCGAGTTCAAACAGCTATAGCTACTCGTCAGTTTGGAGGCCATGATGTGGAGAAACCCTCAATCGCCAACATCAGAGAAACCATGAGTGCTCTCAACTCATTCGAGCACAAAATAGCAGGAACGCCTAATGAACGTCTAGCATCTGAGTACGTTGTGGAAAGACTTCGGAGCCTCGGATTCGAAAAGATAGAAGCGACCACTTTTCGTGTTCATGGATGGAATCCCAAATCATGCAAAATCAGAGTCTTGAAGCCAGTTGATAGGACAATCAAGGCCTTTCCTTTTCCTTACTCGCAGAGTTTCAAGACTAAGGGAACTCTTACACAAGTCAATCAAGTGGATGAATTTGGCAAAAGCAATGATGGAGGTTCAATAGGCCTCTCCTCTTGGGGTTCTCGGCTCTACCTATCTCCAACGCGAACGTATTATCAAGCAGTCAAGCGAGAACTTGATGCTGTGCTGATCGCATCTCCTGATGAGGGTGACCTTCACAAAGTAGTTGTTATAGAGTCCGGACGTCAACTCAAGTTCCCAGTGATCAGCATCTCAAAAGAAGATGGGGATTTCTTATCAAGCCTTCTCGAAAAGGGTGAGGTAGAATTAGAAATAGATCTGAACATTGAGACTTCTTCAGATGCAGAGTCTATGAATATTGATGCCGTTTTGGAGGGTCAAGAGAATCCAGAACTGGAGGTCTGTATTGGAACCCATGCAGATAGCTGGTTCTCAGGAGCGGCAGATAATTGCGCTCCCGTGGCGATTATTCTGGAACTTGCACGCTTGCTCAAGGGGTATGTTGAGAATGGTGGAGTCTTGAAAAGAAGTGTCAGATTCCTATTCTTCGGAGCAGAGAACGGTGGGGCTGAGGGCTTCTACAACTGGTGCAATGGGTCCAAGGCTTATCTCAACAAGAACAAGAAGGCTCCTGATAAGATGGTTGCGTACCTTAGTCTTGATTCCGTTGGGTTCCCAAAGCCTGCTCAAAAGTGGATGGGGGCCACCGCTGATCTACTTCAGTTTGCTAAAGGCATCGAATCTACAAACTCATCTACTCTAAGATTCGAATACTATGACCCTCCTGGTTACGGTAGCGACCATTGGTTCTTTGAGATATCGGGAGTGCCGACTATATATGGCATAACCTTTCCAAGTCATCTCTATCAGACACAGAAAGATGATCTTGATCATATAGACTACAGGGTCGTTCAGGACTATGCTGTGTTCATGAATGATGCGCTGTTCAAGATTGCCAACGAAGATTTGTTGCCAATCGACTTGTTCACTCCCCTAGAGAGGTTCGAAGTTATACTCTCAAAGTACAGCAAGAAGAAAGAATGCCCTATTGACATGACGTCACAATTACTTAGAATCAGAGATATACGTGCAAAGAAATCTGCATTCAAAAAGACACTGAGAACCATAGCAAAGAGTGGTGATAAGAAACTACTTCGAAAGACCAATAAATTTCTGACCACAACCTCTCATCTTTTCAACAAGACAATAGGGTGGCTCTGGAGAATTACCGAGCCAGACGATATTGACTATCTCTCACGCATAGAGATGATTGATGACTATATAGCACTGAACGCTTCAATAATGTCGCTAAAAAGCACGCCTGTTGGTATGCTCGCTCTTGAACATGTTGAGCGACTAGAGAGTCAATCCGATAATGCTTACAATTGGATATCAATACATAAGCCGCTAGCAAAGCTTGAGAAAGAGCGATCCAGAATCTACAAGCTCATTGAAGGAGAGCTTGAATATGTTTCAAAGATACTCGCCACAATGGAGAGTGGGATTAGGGAACTGCAATATGAGGATAGGTGATGACGAAAATGGGAAGTCGTCTTGGTGTTGCTGGACTTCAGCTAAAGAAAGATCCGTATGATGAAGATAAGAACTTCAGTAATCTGGAACAAACAACCAGAGGCGTGCGGTCCATGTATCCATGGGTGGATCTAGTATTCACAGGCGAACTCTATCTCCAACAGTATGGAAAGGACGACTGGAAAGAGCATGCTGAACCAATGCCAAACAGCATGACGGAGAAACTAGCAGAAATCGCTAGGGATACTGAATGTTGGTTTGTGCCTGGTTCGTTTCTGGAGCGGGATGGTGACAAGATATACAACACAGCTCTTGCATTCAGTCCGAAGGGAGAATTAGTCGCCAAATACAGAAAGATCTATCCCTGGATGCCTTTCGAGGACACGAATTTTGGGACTGATTTCGTAACGTTTGATATTCCAGGAATCGCAAGAGTAGGTCTTGTCATCTGCTATGATTTGTGGTTCCCCGAGATCTTCAGAACGCTAGCATGGATGGGTGCCGATGTCATTCTACAACCTTCCGCAACATACACCCCCGATCGGCAGGCCGAGTTGATTTTAGTACCAGCTCAAGCAATCATGCATCAGTGTTATGTCCTCAACTCGAACATTGTAAGCGCAAAGGGCGGAGGACTCTCCATCTTCGCAGACCCAGAAGGCAGAGTATTGCAGCAGGTTGGCACACATGAGGAGATAATGACTGAAATCTTAGATCTGGACAGAGTTGAATGGATTCGTCAGAATGGATCCTTTGGCATTACACCCCTCTGGAAGAGTCTTCGGGATTCCCCTCTAAACATGAAATTCCCTGTCTATGAGCGATTCGAGGATGGAGAGATTCTCAAGAAACTAGGCAAAATGAAAGTTCAGAAGAGCATCCGTGAGTGGAAGGACTAGGCGGTACTACCTTTCGGTATATTTTTCGCTGAGTTACGTCACTGACAACCCAAACTGGAGGAATAGTTGACCATGGAGTGGAAAGATGGTGCGAAGTGTGCAGTATGTCTGACCTTCGACCTTGATGCCGAGATATCGTGGCGCAATATCCTGGAACGAAACAAGATTGACCGTGATAATCCTGTAGTGTTATCACTTGGTGAATACGGACCGAAAGCTGCACTCCCTCGGATATTGAGGCTTCTTGAGAAGCACGAAGTCAAAGCTGGTTTCTATATTCCAGGCGAAGTAGCTGAACGCTACCCCGAAAGTGTGAAGGAGATAGACGGCTTTGGTCACGAAATAGGGCATCATGGTTACTCCCATCGGAATCCAGCAAGCTTGACAGTGAAGGAGGAGCGTGAAGAGCTTGAGAAAGGATTTGCCGCATTGGAGCCATTAGTTGAGGAACGTCCTCAAGGTTATCGTGCACCAGCTGCTGACATGAGCGAAAGTACGTATTCACTTCTGGCTGAAAGTGGTCTGATGTATGATAGTACAATGATGGGAGCTGACCTCCCATATGTTGTGGAAATCGGAGAACAGAAGATGGTTGAACTCCCCTTCAAGTGGATCTTAGATGACTGGGCTTTCTTTGGATTCAATTACTTTCCACCTCTTGAGTATCAGAGTGGCATCGATAGCCATAGGAAAGTGTATGAGATCTGGGCTGACGAGTTTGAAGCAGTCTACGATGAGGGTCTCTACATGATGCTCGTTATGCATCCTCAAATCATGGGTGTACCGTCTCGAGCAAAGATGCTTGAGAATCTGATTACAAAGATGAAGACAGATGGAGATGTATGGATCACAACTCCCCTAGAAGTGGCACAGTTCTGGCTAGAGCAGGAGGGCTGACAGCATTGAAGAGACTCGGGAACAAGATAGTCGTGATTACTGGGGTGAGTGCAGGAATTGGTCGAGCTTCAGCTCTCTTGTTTGCAGAAGAAGGTGCTACTGTTATTGGTGCAGACATCGACGAGATTCAAGGAGCAGAAGTAGAAGCAGATATTCGAGAGGCAGGAGGTATGGGTTATTTCGTGAAAGCCGATGTGTCCAAACAAAAGGATGTTGCGAACCTATTTGTTAAGGCAAAAGAACTCGGTGGAGTTGACGTACTCTTCAACAATGCTGGTGTGGAGGTTGTGAAGAGTCTGCCCGATACAACGGAAGAAGAGTGGGACCGGTCAGTCAGTGTCAATCTGAAATCGGTGTTTCTATGCATCAAGCATGCTCTCCCTCAAATGGAGGAGAAAGGAAAGGGAGTGATAATCAGTAATTCCTCTGCAGCTGGCTTGGTTGGCTCATTCTCTCCAAGCTATTCAGCAGCCAAGGGGGGGATTATTTCACTGACAAAAGCACTTGCAGTGGATTTGGGTCCAAGCAACATCAGAGTCAACTGCATTTGTCCTGGTGCAATTGAGACCCCGATGTTGGAACGAGTCATCGAGATGCAGGGCAATCCAAAGAAAGTAAGAGAGAGGCGGATAAAGAATTACCCAATAGGACGATTCGGAACTGCTGAGGAAGTTGCCTATACTGCATTGTTCTTGGCGTCTGATGACTCTTCATTTATCACGGGTGCGGTTCTTCCAGTGGATGGAGGTTTTACTTCACGATAGGTTCTCACAGTTTCATGATCACAACGCGGTCTTTCAATCTTTAGTGCTCCCAAAAGACTGATGTGAAAGGTCAGCTTAATACTAACGATTTCGCTAAGAGGGAGAATCATTCTGTGAAACCACTTGGAACTATAACGGCCTGTTTTCCACATGTGGACCCGGATACAAAATCCACTCTGGAATCAATCATGCATGAGGCTAAAGATTACAACGATTTTGCAGATAGATTGAGTGAGAGAGCTATCAAAGATTCTGTTCTTCCATTGGTGAATTACTTTGCATACTTTCATGCATATAATCAGAACAGATACAATCTGGTTCGCAAAATCATAGAGGAGGACACAGTATCAGAACTTGTAAGACCCTTTGCACTCATGATTCAGCCACAAGACTCGACGGATTGGGTCGAGTTTCAGAAGGCAATCATATCGGCCATCAAAGCTGCACCAAATGACTGGATTGGCTGTCACATCTACCTCACGTGGCGTGGTTTGATGGAAAGTGCGTCGTATTATCCTGAGAAGGACACAGACCTGAAGCCACTTCGTATTCTTGAATCCAAGATTGAAAATGATGAAATGTTCAGTTACTTCTCACATCATCTTCATTTGTACAATGCATGGAAAATGATGGCAGAGGGTAATACTGAATCTGCAACGAAATCCTACAATAGAGCTATAACGCTGGCCAAGAAGCATGACGATTTGGAATCTGTAGCGATACTTCTAACCGATAAGGCAAACATTATCAAATGGAGCAATTTCCAAGAGGCATTGAGCATCCTCAAGATCTCGAGAGAAATCAGCGAGCAATTGGGGTACACTTATGGTCTTGCACTGAATGAGCGAATCTTGGGGTTAATTGCTCAAGCACGCGGTGAATATGAAAAGGCTATTGAATACTTGACTGAATTTGCCACATCCGCAGAGTCTCTTGGTCATGACATTGTCTTTCACAAATGCGTCATTGGAAGAAACTACAACCTGATGAATGATGGGCGAAAGGCTTTGGAACTCACAACTGAGGCGTTGGAGGAAACATCGTCACCATCACCTTGTTTTCCTTACATACAGAATGCGTGGGCGCTGCTGATTCTCGATAGGCTTGAGGAGGCTATGATTAGTCTGGATAAGGCCAGAGAACCAGCAATGAAATCGGGTGTTGAGTGGCTTCTTGGACAGATATATTTCTTGGAGGGACTGATTCACCATAAACAAGATGATCTTGCATCAGCGAAATACGCACTAGAGCAGGCACACTCAATTTCTGAGAGGCAAATCGGATTTTCTAACTTGACACTACTGAAATTAGCAGACGTGGAGATTGAAACATACTCGTATAAAGAAGAGAATGCAGACAATGATGTATCAGGACCATGGTTGAAGCAGCTGTTGGACCATGTCCAGCAAAAGGATGTTCCAGGAATAGCGGCTCAGGCTATACTTCTCAAAGCCAAGTTTAGATTCAAGCAAGGGCACACTATGGAAGCAAAGAAACTGCTTCAAAGAGTTCTGAGGACCTCGGATACATCAGGAATGCACTACCTCAGAAATATGGCTGAGTTGATGTTTCCAGATCTCATGATTTCCGGTCGCTGATTCTCCAAGCATGAGGTGTCTCACTGTTTTCCTCATCTCTGCATTACCTGATGTAGTTACAGAATGGGTTTTCTCTTTCGAATCACTATCTTCTCTGTTCTAGCGCCAATACCAATTCTCTTAAGGCTAGGAGTCTGAGCGCTTTGCACCAGAACAACATGATCGCCACAGTCATTCAACCTGGGAGGAATAATATTCATGTTTGACAAGTTACAGCAAAGTGTAGATGCCGCAGAGAAATTCGGAGCTGATTTTGTAGAGGCACGCTATGATGACCTCACATTGAGAACCCTACAACGAACTGACGATATCTGGAAAGACATCCAGATTAAATCAAGAATGGGCGTGGCCATCACGAGCTATGTCGAGGGCGTATCAGGCTTCTCCTTCTCTGCAAGCAGTGATACGAAGGACATCTTGATAGCTGCTGAGAAGTCGGTAAAGATGGCAAAAGCATCAGCGGCTGTGGCTAGTTTGAAACTGCCATTTGAAGGCCGTGACCCTGTTACAAGCAAAAAATCCGACACAAAGAGTGTGAAGAAACATCCCAGAGATTTCGATCTCGCATACAAAACAGACTTGGTCAATAGATCTGTAGAAACTGCGCGAGAATTTGGTGACAGTATTCGCAACATCAGGGGCCTCTATGGTGAGCTCTATGGACCCAAGTATCTTGTGAATAGTGATGGCTCACGCATTGAATGGAATTTCTTAGTAACAGACTTGCGGTGCCTAGTCACTTCGATGACCCCGTCTGGTGACATGGTCAATGGCAGTGAGGGTAAGGGCGGGACATATGGCCTGGAGATATTTGACGCCAAGGATACTACACCTGAATCCATCGGTGAAGCTGCAGGTTCTCGAGCAAAAGAACAACTAAAGGCGAAAGCCTGCCCTGCAGGGAAGTTCCGGGCAATGATTGAGAACCGGCTCACTGGCGTGCTAGCTCACGAGAGTTTTGGCCATCTCAGTGAAGCCGATTTCATTGTCACTGGTGGATCTCCTCTAACTGACAAGATTGGGGTTGGACTCGGAACTGAACATGCCACTATTATTGACGGCGGAAAGATAGACATCGAAAAGTATGGTGGATTGTGGCTTCCTTACGATGATCAAGGGACTCCTACATCGAAGACAACCGTTCTTGACAATGGAACTCTCAGACATTACCTCCATGACAGAGGCACTGCAACAAAGCTCGGTCAGGATCCAACCGGTAATTCAAGAGCAGTGAATTTCGTGTTTCCGCCAATATGTAGGATGACTAATACTTACTTTGCGCCAGGTGACTTGACTGAGGATGAGGCTCTAGAACTACTTGGAACGGGAGTGTATGCAATCCAATCATCAGGAGGTCAGGTCCAGGGTGATGGTAGTTTTCTATTCAAGGCCATACGTGGCTACTGGGTTGATAAAGGTGAGATGCAATATCCAATCAGAGAGGTTTCACTCTCTGGCAATATCCTAGAATTACTATCCAAGGTTGAAGGAGGGACGAAGGAGCTGAAGATTTCCTCAGGCTACTTTGGAGGTTGCGGAAAAGGTGACCAGTATCCATTACCCACAGGATTGGGCGGCCCGAAGCTGGTCATTGATGGCGTTACATTTGGAGGAGAGGCTGGCGCTTAAGGAGGTAACAAAGATGGAATATGATAGTCTGAAAGATGAGCTCTTGTCGATTGCTGATACATCATTGAAGTACGCTACCTCACTAGACAGTTCTGCTGAGTTTGAAGTGTTCCTGTTCTTTAATAGCGAAACCCATGCTGAGATATCACAGGGTGTTGTTAAGGCGAAAGACGGCATAACTTTAGGCAATGCTGTTCGAGCCGCAAAAGGGAAACGTGTGGGATTTGCCTGCGCAAGTGGCATAGCAATTGAAAGAGTGAAACTGAGTGTAACTGAAGCACTTGGCATAGTCAATAGCATCAAGGTTGAGGATGAAAGATTCCAGGGCTTCTCTGATCCTAGTCCTCCTGGAAAGGATGGCGTTTTCGCAGAAGAGATTCTAGAGATTGATACCGATTTCCTACTGAAGTCTAGTGAAGCAATGATAGCTGAAGCCAAGTCTGTTGACGAGCGTGCAAAAATCATTAGTGGAGAAGCTTCGGCATCTTGGGGTGGCTATGCTGTTGCAAATAGCCGCGGAGTTCTCCAAGGCTCAGTCTTTGGTGATAATGGTTGTGTAGTCCAAGTTCAAGCTATAGAAGGAGAGGAACGTAGGGGTGCTTTCGAGTTTGATGTGGCACGTGACCGTGTGTACAAAGCCGATGGATTGGGAAGAATGGCAGCTGAGGAAGCTGTGTCTCTACTTGGCGCTAAGAAATTGGATATAACATCAAAAATGAGGACACTCTGGACCCATATCCCAGCAGCATTGTATGTTCTATCAAGTTTGGGACAGTCTGTACTAGGGCAGCCAGTGGTTGAGGGTAGATCACCGCTTAACGACAAGATTGGAGAAGCTATCGCCAAAAGTGACCTGACCATCGTAGATAATGGACAGAAACCCATTGGTTTAGGAACGCATGCTGTCGACCAAGAGGGGCATCCACAGAGGAAAAATCCGATTATTGAAAAAGGAGTCTTGAAGGGCTTCTTGTTCAATACATACTATGCACGTGCTTTTGGGGTTGAGTCAACAGGGAATTGTGCTCGCGGCGGTGGTGCATTTCAGAGCAGCAATCCGTATGAATCCTCACCAGGAGTTGTCACCAAATGGTTAGAGATCAGTGCAGGAACGAAGTCTGAGGAGGACATCATCTCAGAAGTAGACGATAAAGCTGTACTCATCAAAGGATTCCCTTTGGGAATATTCCACACGAATGTCAGCACTGGCGAATTCTCCATTGTAGCGGGTGAGGCCTTTTTGGTCGAGAAAGGTGAAGTCAAGTATCCAATCCAGCCTGTTTCAATCGCTGGCAATTTCTACGAGGGTTTCAAGAATCTGACAGGAATCTCCAGCGAATTACGTCCACTTCCTTGGGGTATAGAGAATCCAATGTTTGCCTTTGATGGGTTTTCTGTCACCGGATAAGTGATTCACCAGAATAAGCCAATCCTAGAACAGCGCCAAGTATAATCCAAGCAACGCCAAGGCTAATGCAACTATCAAGATAGGCACTGTGCCGTAATCCCGCTCAGAAACGACCTCTTGACCCATTTCTGCTCTGAGTGTCACAACCTCATTCAAGACCTCTCTCTCATTGACACGACTTGCCATTGCTGTAGCAAGTAACATAGCTACTGTGGATAGGGAGACTGTTACTGAGATTCTTTCTGCTATTGCTTCTTGAGCATTGGCTTCGTCAAGCTTCTGATCAATTTGGTTCTGCAGGTCCTGTATCTGGCTCAATAGGAAGTATTCGCAGAGGAATTCAACTCCTGCATCCTCACGAATGAACATCTCTGCACCAGTTTCGCGGTCATGAGGCCGCATTAGAAACGGCAATTCTTGAATTGCGGAATAGCTGAAATACATTCCATAGTACTCCATAGGGGTTTCAATTGCTACCGGGGAGCCGTGCTCATCAATGAAGGCAGTCCACATTTCCCAAGTGATAGAGAAGTCGTAGCCCTCGCTTTCTTCACTGGCAATCCAATAGGTGCTGGTTGACCCATTGAAATGTCTATACAGATGCAGGATGAGTAGCATGCTTTGATAGCTATTCAACTGGTCAAGCATTTCGGCAGCTTTTCTGACATAGATTTCTCGCCGCTCGGGAATAATACTGCTATTCAGCAACTCAAACTCTCTATCTACCCATATTGTTTCCATCAGGAGATCATTGTACTCCCGAACCCTCGTAACATCTCGCTGCATTAGGAAATAAGCTTTGGACTCCATTCGTTGGAGATCATCCTGCATTGCACGAGCATCTTCATGCATTTGAGTTGCAGCTGAGGAGTAGTCTTCTTGGAAACTTCCTGCGACATAAGCTATACCGGAGATCAGTAAGATTGTAAGAGTCGCAAGTATGTATTGCTTCTTCATATCTTCACCTCCTTAACATTGCGTAGCCCGTTAGGACATAC
>JAEOTX010000018.1 GCA_016839605.1 Candidatus Thorarchaeota archaeon
AAAGAACAAGGCATCCCAGATGAGATGGCTATGGAGTTGACCAAGAAGTATGTCGCGGGTCTTGATATGTTCAATATTACGAAATTGATGAGCATGGCGATGGAGGAAGAAAAGGGGAAGAAGAGGACTAAATCCGTAGACCTAGACAACTTCGAGGATGACGAAGAGCTTGACTGATAGCGAATCTCCCCGAGAGATCGCATCAATCGTCTGGACTGTGATCTCTGGTAGCGTGAAGATTATAGCTGGTCTTTTGGGGACGTATGTAAACGCAAGGTGGAGTGTCAGAAGGTCAAAGAAGACATTTCAAAAGAGCCTAGCAAAACATGGGATTCCTGCAGACTATGCCGAAGAACTGGCATCCACCTACGCTTCTGCAGGTCAAAACATTCTTTCAATTCGAAAAATGGTTGGCATGATTGGACAGATCAGGGAGTTGGAATAATCCTACTTCCTTAGCCACTCCATGTGCACTTCTATCTATTTTACCACCATAACAGGACAGGTTGCGTTCACGACGATTCTTTCTGTGTTACTGCCCATTCCTGCGCGTCGTCCGCCCGAAGTTCCCCTGGTACCAATAACAATGAGGTCGACTCCCTTCGCCTTGGCAACTGCAAGAACTCCTTCAGAGGGTGCGCTTTTCTCAAGAAGGGTTTCTACTTCTAGATTGTATTCAAGCGCTGCGTCTTTGTAGCCTTTGAGCAGGGCTTCTCCATTATTGACATACTTGGCTAATACATCCTCTTCACTCATGCTAGTCATTATTGCCATCTGTTTGACTGTTGGAGTGGGAACTACATGAACGATAAAGAGCTTGGAATTAGTCATCTCCGCAATTTCGATTGCTACCTTCATGGCTTTTGCCGCCCCTTCACTACCATCACCAGCAAAGAGGATTTTACTTGCTCTACAGAATATATGGTCTGGTTCACAGTAACTTATGGATTCCATAGCATTACCTTCTGTTGTCCTTCTGAAATACATTGGCATAGGTGACTCGCAGCACTTCTAGCCTTAGTATGAATGTCGCTGCTAAGATTTAACTGTAACAGATGAGGTATTGATGTGTGTGTAAATCCCTAATTGGAGGAGATAAGATTGGCACGCTCTGATGTAATAGAATATCATGATAATCAAAATTACCCTGGACACGGAAAGGCCGTGTTTGGAGTTGTAATCGTTCTTGGAGTTTTCTTCGCAGCAGGAATATACTCATTGATGGGACTCTGGTCTGCCTATGGAACCCAAGTGATGAATTTCATCAATGACATCTTGTCAGTCGTGAGCCTGGTGATATCACCAACCGATGCTGCTATTGTGATTGGTGCCATTGTGCTCGGGATCATATTCCTGAGTCTCTTTATAGCATATGGAGCTTCATATCTCGCGAAGAGACTGGGAGGGATCCTGATCTACATTGGCGCATTCTTCATGAACATAATGACACTAGCCATTCCGATTCTAATAGTGGTGACTGGAGACCCCTTTACTTGGCCAGTATTCATACCAGGTCTCTTTACGCTCTTCATCACTATTCTACTGTTTACAGTGTTCAAAGATAGAATCCGACGTGCAGGTGAGATCATTAAGCTGACTGGCCAGGTCTGTCTTGACGAAAAGGGAGTGTTCGTACCACCCCTGCTTGTTATGATCTTCACTTTGATTTCAGCCGTGATGTTTGGAGGAATCGCGTTCTATTCAATTGATGTCTTGTCTGGAGGAAATGCCCTACTGATACTTTCAGGCTCAATGGACCTCACAATAGAAACTGGATGGGTTGCGGCTGTTGGTATTGTTTTGTATCTGTTCGCTACAATATTCTTCTACAACTTCGCTTATGGTACCTCATCTGCTATGGTCTACATCTATATGCGCGGCAGAGACCCCGATTTAGGTGACGGAGTCAAGTCAACCCTAGGGGTTATCACAGGCATCATAGCCCTCAGCTTAATGAGTGTGATAGTTGTCATCGTCAGGATGATCATTCAGACGGCTAGTAGACGAGCGGGAGGTGCTGGCGCAGTAGTAGGTGGAGTCGCAAGTGGACTGATTGGCTGGATCTGGGCGCTCCTCAATTATTTCACTATCCCCGCGATGGTGGCGGAGGAGCTTGGAGCAAAAGATGGCATCAAACGAAGTGCAGGTCTCGTTAAGAACAACTTCGTAGATGTCATGATCAAGGAAACAGCTGTGCGATGGGGCTTTGGTGCCCTTGCGGCCCTATTCTTCCTTGCCTTTGCACTTGGCGGCGCAGTCATAGGGTATGTTGCCTTTGGTGGAGACTTGATAGCGACTATAGTGTTAGGAATTGTCTTTGCCGTCTTAGCAGGCATTCCTGTTTCACTTGTCTTGCGCACGTTTGACATTGTATACGTCACTCTGCTCTATGTCTTCATCAGAAGGAAGGAGGGTGACATCACCGGTAAGACTGCCATTCCTGATGCGATGTCAAGGGAACTTGATGGTGCATACTCTAGGGCTCAAAGCAGTCAATAGAAGAACTCAAGCTTGGTGTGATGGTCGTTTGATCATCACACACCTCATTCTTTTTTCTCGCCTCATGAAGAATTATCTCAAGGACTGCGGCTCAAGTCTTCAAGAACCATTCGAGCAGCCCTTCGATCAACGAACCAAAGAACTGCAATCATGATTGTTGTGAGGAGCATCCATGATAGCAGAATCTCCAAAGGCGGTATAGCATAGAACTGTGTGAGAAGCCACATAGCAATTAAGAATCCAATATTTATCACGAAGAAGATTTGAGCGTGTTTGCGACTCTTGGCATTACTTGGCTTCTTCTTCCTACTACGCAAAATGCCTGACCCCACGGATTTGTCTACAGCCACTCAAAGGCGTCATTCCATGTTCTGCTTGACCCTGAGTATGGATTGAGATAAACTGTTCTGAAGAATTCAGGCAGCATGTCATTCTCCTGAGCTTTAAAAAAAGTAGGATAGACAAAATCCTTTCTGCCGATAAGATAGTTGAAGATATATGGAGCCCAGAGATTTGGTCTTCCTTCTTTTGTTCTTGGCTGGATGAAATCAAGAGAAGGTCTTACTCTCTCCTCCTTCCTGAAGGTTCGTTCCACCAAATATGCAACAACATCATCAACAGAGGCATGCTCATGATTCAGCATTATTGCCGCGTTCATGCTGCACATTC
>JAEOTX010000156.1 GCA_016839605.1 Candidatus Thorarchaeota archaeon
CCGAGCTCAAGAAGGCGGTCCATTACTTTTAGTGCCGCTTCATCGATTTGAGGTTCAAACTTAGCACCGGTGATTACTAGCTTGCCTGAACCGAATAGAAGGATGACCACCTTAGGGTCTCTCATCCGATAGATCAATCCGGGGAACTGCTCAGGTTCGTAGAGCGTGTTCTCAAGCTTCATGGCTGCCAACTCAAGGTTGAGTTCCGCACCGAGGCTGGCGCTAGCAACGATGTTCTGAACAACGATAATCGGCTTGCCGGTGATCGATATTCCGGCCTCTTTGATATTCTTCACGATCTTATTGACGGCGCGCTTTGCCTCCTTCTCACTCTTCGCGCCTGTGCACACCATCTTTCCTGAGTTGAAGATCAGTGTGGCTGTCTTGGGCTTCTTCAATCGGTACACAAGTCCGGGGAACTGCTCTGGGTCAAACTCAACATTGGGCATAGTAGCCGCAATCTCATCGAGGTCTAGCCTCTGGTTGAGAATGACAGAAGCTACGACGTTCTCTATCTTTGTCTTTGGTTTTGGAACTGGCATCTAAAATCTCTCCCTTATATAGTATATAAGGCATGAATCTGCTCTTTTTGCCTTTATAAGCCTTATAAAGCTGTGTACAAGACGGTTATCTTCGTCCACTCTCAATGCATTTGGCTCAGTCAACTGGTTTTTATTCAGAGCAGTTTTTTGGGGCAAAATATGACTCTGCTGGATGTCGTTAAGAATCACACCGGACTGGACCTTCCTGAAATTCGAGAGCTCATGGTTGGGGAAAAGACCTAGTTCTCAATGACTACTCATCTGTGTATTCATCTGCCCAGGTGGATGCTCTCTTAACAGATGGTATTTCCTCCAGAGAGTGAAAGATCACCTTTCCCTCTTCAGAAGCCCTCTTGAGCTCGATAAGTGCACCTTTAGACTCAGCCAGCAAATATAGCGCATCACAATGATCGAGCCAGGGTGCATCCCACAGCATGTAGTCATTCCAATTCATTGGAACTCCTTTCTCATGAGCTCGTAAATCGACCCAATGTAGCAAATGAGGAATAAGAGGATAGTGACCTTTCTTCCAGATGTGAATTCCTGCATCAATGGCTTTCTGGACATTTGCTTCCATCTGCTCCAGCGTGTCGGCAGTGTATGGTCCTGCAACATAGATTTTCATACTACGCATATCTATCAACCCAATCTCTGTCGTTTCATCAAGAAAAGATAATCAGAAAGCTTATTGAGAAGATGTAGCCAATGGTTCCGCCTACTAATATGCCCATAGTTATCTGGCGATCCACTGACTCTCTCAAATAGGAAACCAGACTGAGAGTGATTACAACACAGATGAGTGGTAGCAAGAAAGCGCTAATTACTAACCCCCACAGTCCCAAAAATGCCAAATCACCGAACACTGCTACAGCATAGAAATTGGTCAGGAGAACGATGCCGAGATTGAAACTGCCAAGTTTGAAGGGATACTCCCAGATGCCTCCCTTGAGATTACCGTATGCCCATATCATCAATACAAAGACGAATACAGCAATCTCAGCAATAGGTATGCGCCCTGTTGCCCACAAGATATCAAATGAGAGTGCGACGACAATTAGTACCATTTGAAAAACTTCATCGAATCTCTGTTCTCGGGTTTTTTCACTCATCGTTGATACACACTACTTCTAGGATTGGGTCTCATCCAGCTACAATAAGATATCGACAAAATTGGTTGGAAACTCAACTCATGTCGGCAGGATTAAATCCAAGCTCACCAATAGACTAGGTTTACACAAGGAGGTGAAAGAATGCCTGTTTTCATAATACTTGCAAAATACACAACCGAAGGAGTCCAGGGTATAAAGAAAGCTCCAGAGCGTTTCAAGGGTGCTCAAGAGATTGCTAAATCTGTAGGAGCAGAGATCAAGGGTGTATACTACACGATGGGTCGATATGACTTTGTCTCAATTATCGAGGCACCGTCTGTAGAAGCCGCAATGAAAGGTTTGTTCATGTTTGCTGCTAGTGGAATACAATCGACAGAGACTCTTGTGGGACTTTCGTTGGAAGATGCCCATAAGGTCATTTCCGAGCTGCCTTAACCTCCATCTAGGAACATAGGACAACTAGCAAAGGCACCTTACTGAGGAGTGAGGACCATATGCACCACAAATTTGATCACCAACAGCCTCCCGATGAAGGTAGTAACTGATTTCCGTCAAGGTAAAGTGTAGCCAATGTTCCAGAATATATAGTGAGAACTATGAAGACTGAGGAAGGAGAATACATCGGATACGATGGAACGAAGATGTTCATGCGAGGCTGGCTACCAGATGAAGCTCCCCGCGCACTAGTGATTGGGATTCCAGGTCTTGGATCGCATAGCGGATTGCTATCATTTGTTGGTGAGTCTTATGCCAAGAGAGGCTACGCATTCATGGCCCCTGACCTCCGAGGATTCGGCCACTACGATGGAATGAAGGGTCATGTTGAGAGTTTCAGTGAAATCATTGAGGATGTCAACAATTTCGTCGCCCAGATGAAAGACCGCTTTGAAGGCTTGAAGACATTCATGCACGGCCACTCATTTGGAGGACTGGTCACGGTGCACTACACTGTGAAATACTCAAACCAATTGGATGGCATACTCATACCCTGTCCCGCGGTTTCAGAGAGGCTCGAGATGGGAAAGGGCACCAGAGCAATTGCTGGGTTGTTATCAAAGGTTAATGTGAAGAAGAAGTTCGATATGGGATTGAACCTCGATCTATTATCTCGAAATCCTGATGTAGTTAAGAGAAACAAGGAGGACCCCCTACGAGTCACCACATGCACTCCTCGATTCGGAGCTGAAGGTCTAAAGGCTCGAGAGGAGGGATTCAATTCAGCTGGCAAGATTACAATCCCAGTTATTCTTCAACAGAGCGAAGAGGACCTCATCCTGATTCCAGAGATGAACAAAGAGTTCTTCGAGAATATCGCATCTGAGGATAAGACCTTCAAGATGTATCCGGGTCTCTATCATGAACCCTTTGAGGAACCCGGTGGGGAAGAGTTCATCAACGATATGTTCAGCTGGCTTGAAGCTCACCTCTAGCTTCTTAACTTGACCTGTCACTTGAATTCCACAGTCACAAGATGTGCACTGCAGCTGATGCATGGGTCGTATGAGCGTGCTATCATCTCGAATTGCAGTTCAATGTTATCGGTCTTTCCGCTGGAGAGGAGTTCCTCTCCACCTTTTAGGATGAACGCCTCAATGTCATCTAGAAACATAGCGGTTGGTGTTATGTAGTCTGCATAGGCAGTTCTACCATCTTTGATTTCATAATGATGGATGAGAGTTCCTCTAGGTGCCTCGACAACGCCAGTTCCTGTTCCACTAGTACGTTTTGGCTTGGCAACTTCAGGTTGCTCCATCTCAAGTCCTTGGTCGATAGTTTCAATCACTGATTCGAGTGAGAAGATCTGTTCTATAGCTTGGGCAAAGTTGTTGTAGAGTGGATTGCGATGCCACCTCTCATTATACAGCTTCTCGTAGGCTTTCTTGGCCTCACCTTTCAGTCGGTCACCGAGTAGTAGCATGCGTGCAAGTGCACCCACTGAGAAAGGTTTCCCCTTGTAGAGACTCCGCTTAGCGAAGCTATGACTCACAACACGTTCCTCGATGACTTTGCTATAATCCTCCACCAAGTGCTCTAACCCATCTGATGTAATCAAAATATCTCCGTAGTAGTCATAGCCATCATGGGGCGGCTTACAGCATAGGAACTGAGTGTCTCTTTCCATGTGGCTTGCTATCTCCAGTTCCGCCAAGATGTCAATCGTGTCAATTGCAAAGGCTAGGAGTTCCTTAGCCTCTTCTTGGATTTCTATGAGTGTCTTCCTATTAGGAATCCTTCCAAATCCACCAAGGATTGGATTCTCTCCATGAATCATCCTTCCCCCCATCATTCTCATGATTTTGTTTCCAAATGCCTTCAATTGAAGAGCCTTTGTCACAACTTCACCATGCTCATCCGCCATCGCTACAGCATTGTCATAGCCAAAGAAGTCAGGAAGAGCTAGGAAATAGAGGTGTAGACTGTGACTCTCAAGCATCTCACCATGATGCATAATGTGTCTGAAGATGTTAGTAGCTTCTGGAATCTCAACATCCAGAGCTTTCTCTAATCCACGTAGGCTCGCATATTTATGCGACAAATTGCAGATTGCACAAATCCGTGGGACCAGACTGAGATTTTCCTCGGGTGTCTTTCCAATGACCAAGGTTTCGAAGAGTCGGGGTCCTTCAAGTATCTGTACCTCGACATTGGTTATCTTGTTGTCTGAAATCTCTACTTTGATTCCACCGTTTCCCTCGACTCTTGCGAGTGGCTTGATGTTGATTTTATCACTCTTGGTCATGATTTCATCTCTCCTTGTCTTTGATGTCTTCAATGTACTTCAGGATCTTGTGTCCCCCATAGTTTCGTATCCTTCGCATCACTTCTTCGTGAGCTATACCAAAGCTATTCAGAAGTCTGAATAGCTCTGAGAAGTTGCCATCCTTGTTTGGTCCCCAACATCCTACACAGGGAAGTCCATAGTTCGGACAGGCTGAGCCACATCCTCCCATGGTCACGGGTCCTAGACAGAGCTTTTTGTCATTCAACAGGCATTTGTTTTCGTTTAGTTTGCATTCCAGACAGACTGGAGTAGTAATATCCTCTGGTTCAACACCATGAATCAATCTCCCAATCAACGCCATAGTCTGGGGCTGACTTATAGGACATCCTGGAAGGTAGTAGTCGACTGTGATCACCTCGTCAATAGGAGTAGCTTCAACTGGATCAGTGATGAACTTCACATCACCATAGACTTGTTTTATTCGTTCAGCAAAGCTTCCATCTCTGGCAAACATTGCTTGGGGCCCTCCTGCGACAGCACAATTACCCATTGCTACAACGATTTGAGCACGGTCTCTGATTTCCTTGATGTGCTCTCTCTCTTCCTCAGTACTTATGCTTCCTTCAACGAATGCTACATCCAGCTCTCCCTCAGTCGGGTTTGAAGACGCCATAACGAACGACTTGATGTCAACGGCATCGAACAGATTCAGAATTTGGTCTTCAGTGTGAATGATGAGCAACTGGTCACCAGCACAACCTGTGAAACCATAGATCCCTATTCTTGGTTTCACAATTTGCTTCTCACTCTTCACTTCCATCTTAGATCAACTCCCTGAAGTGCAACGTGTCCCAATAGGTGAACACCGGACCATCCATGCAAGTATAGATGTGGTCAAGAGCGCAATGTCCACACTTACCAACTCCACATTTCATTCTTCGTTCAAGAGTCATCTGAATCATGTTCTTGGGAATTTTGAGCTTAAGCAGTTCCTTGATGACATTTTTATACATCACTGGAGGGCCACAAACAACTGCGGTTGTGGTCTGGGGGTCTATGTCAGGAATCTGTTTGAACAACTCAGTCACGAAGCCTGTACTCTCCGTCCAATTCCCAGTTGAGTCTTGATCCACTGTGTAAAAGCAATCTATATCATCTCTATCTTTAATCTGAAAGAATTCGCGTCTGAACAGAAACTCATCAGGGTTCTTTGAACCATAGAGAAAGTAGAGTTCATCAAACTGGTCTCTATTATCTAAAACATAATAGAGAATTGAACGCAATGGGATTACTCCTAATCCACCAGCGACAATGATAATATCCCTCTCCACCATCGGTTCAATCTTGAATCCATTCCCATATGGTCCTCGAATGTAGACTATATCGTTGTCTTTCTTCTGGAAAAGGGCGTCTGTGAGCTTTCCAGTCCTCCTGATTCCCATCTCCAAAATCCCTGGTCTACTAGGGGTTGATGAGATTGAGAAAGGTGCCTCTCCTACACCTGGCAAGGAAAGCATTGCGAATTGCCCCGGCTTGTATATGAAGGACATGGCTCGTTCCATGTCAGTAAACCGAATCTGGAAGAAGCGGTGATCTTTGATGAGGTCATATTGCCTGACGATTCTTGCTGGTTCCGGTTGAAATGGGTTTTCGACTTGATTTGCAGCTGTCATTGTTTTGGCACCTCGCATCGGGTTAGTGCTTCAGAAACTGTAAGCACGTTGATGTCCACAGGACATGTATCGACACATCGACCGCATCCAACACAACTGGGCCTGCCGTATTCATTAGCGAACGCCTTCAGCTTGTGAGTATACCAGAGTTTCAGACGGTCTGCACGCGTGCCCCTGAAGTTGTGTCCACCAGCTACTAAGCTATAATCCACAAACATGCAGCTGTCCCATATGCGTTCTCTCCGACCTGAGGTTTTAGTGGTGATATCAAAGACGTCATTGACATCGTAACAGTTGCATGTAGGACAGACCATTGTGCATTGACCACATGATAGACATTTCTCAGCAAAATAGTCCCAGACCTCACTGTCATAGCTGAGCTCAATTATGTCTGGCATTGCTGGGAAATTGAAAGAATGCTTGAATAATGTATCACGATTCTCACGCCAATCGATGTAGCGCTGAATATCCTCATGTGTCACCTTGTCATCAAAGAAATCCTCCCTCTCGAGAATCATGTCGTGACCCAAGCTTGACCCTATCCATACCAAAAAGAAGTCGTCTAGGTCTACGAAGAACAGGTCAAAGCCTTCTTCAACGATGTCTGTGCCTGTAGACTTACACAATGCACTCTCTGATGGCATACACGAGAATCCTATTATCGCAGTGCTGTTCCTGAGGCCTGAATAATAAGGATCGGGAGGATCAGTTAGGAACACATCATCAAGTCTAAGAACCCCATGAATCTCACATGGATGAGCTCCTAGAATGACCCGCTTCTCAATCATCGAGTAGTCTGGCTTAAATCCTTCATCATCGAAATGGAACATAATGAATTTCTTGGGATGAAAGAGCTTCTTCAGGGGAATTATAGTGTTTTCACCATTCAGGACAAGCTCCTCGAATCTCTCAATGGGAGCATAAGTGAGGATGCCTTTTTCTCGTTTGGGACCATATAGCTTGCCAAACTTCTCAAGGCTCATCAGGAACTCCTTGAGGAAGTCTGATTTCATTTTGAGTATTCGCACATGGAACACCTCGACCCGCACACATCCATTATGATTCAAGGATATGAGGGAGCTTAATTGTGCTCACGCGTGCATTTCATTGAAAAAGCTTCAGGTAATACCTAAGAGTTTCAAAAGAGAAGATTCGTCGGTTTGATGCGCTACTCGTCACTCTTATCAGTGAGGGCTTTTGTGACCTGAATAGATGAAACACTATGAAGGTTAAAACAAACGTGGACAAACTTGTGAAAATCTCGGTGAC
>JAEOTX010000157.1 GCA_016839605.1 Candidatus Thorarchaeota archaeon
AGGTCTTGATGATAGAACTCTGCTTTAGTCATGAACATCATTTTTTCAACAGTCATATTTTGACGGCAATGGTCATAGACTGATCCAATCACCTCGATAAACTTGACATAGTCTTGTTCGCCTCTTAGACCTCTCATTGTGTATCCATTTGGCAGAGGATTATCAGGTATAGCAGCATCCTGTGGGAATCTGTAATTGTACTCATGAAGACCATAGTCTTGATAGCCCATTTCTGTGAGGACTTGGGCTCTCCTAGAGTCAGGTCCAACCGTGTACATATACATTCGAGACCTCCCTTCACCGACTATTTCTCTCTCAAGCTTCTCAATCTCTTGAAACAGATTCTTCTCCATGAGTTTAAAATCTGGATGAACCTCAATGTGATAATTTCCTGCTGAGCCGCGATGTGATATCGCGATGATTTCTGAATCGTCTTCGTCTGATGCTCTCCAAATCATGATTGCCTCATCATCTTCAGGTGAATACTTAGGGCCGCAAGGACCAAATTTCTGATTTTCAACCTTTATAGGAATCAGGTAATGGAGTGAGCCGGATTGTTTGTAGACCTCTAGCAGGAACCTACGGGCCAAGTCCAAGTCTCTATCAAAACTGAATGGGCCTCTAACTATATTCACATCCATGCCTCTCGAGTTGACCTTTGTACAGCCGATAAATACCTCCAGAATTGCGCAATATAATTGACTTGAAGGAACTCTGCGCGACTGTCCACGGAACAAATCACAATCATATGGATTATGTTTCTTTCATCCTGATTGCATTGGAATTCGGAAAGCTTAAGGCGAATCTAAACAATTAGTTTCGAGGGTCTAGTTTGTTGGCATCCCGAAGAGTAATTCTGATGAGTCTGCTTGTTCTCTTTTTGACTCCATCACTACTGGTTCCTGTTTCAGCCAGTGACTGGTCTATGTTCCGGAATGATCTTAGACATAGCGGGCATACATCGGGTGCAGCACCCCATTCTAACACGACACTCTGGAATTACACAATGGAAGGTTCTGGCGCACCTTCGCCAGCAGTGGCTGATGGTATGGTGTTCATGTGTTCCAGAAGCGGTAGAGTATATGCATTGGACATGGAAACAGGTGAAAGAGTTTGGAACAACACTGTCGGAGGCACCTTGGATGCTTCTCCAGCAGTAGCCAACGATATGGTCTTCGTAGCCTCAGGTTCCAGGATATTTGCCTTGGACGAGTACACCGGTGCGCAGATCTGGAATTACACCTTTGTGACAGGTTTACGCTCTTCACCCGCGGCAACTAATGGTCTAGTATTTGCTGTTGATGTGCTAGGCAATTTCAGGGCGTTTAATCAGTCTACTGGAGCGGTGGAGTGGAGTAATTCTGCAGGTGTAGGTTTTGGTCTTCTAGCATCTTCTCCTGCTGTTGCTGACGGGATGATCTTCATTGGCGCAGACTACTCCCTATTTGCTCTGAATGAGACCAATGGCAATCAAATATGGGCATATCCCATTGGTGATCGGATAAGATGGTCTTCCCCCGCTGTGGATAATGGCATGGTGTATGTAGGCGCAGAAAACAACAGGGTATATTGTGTGAATGAATTCTCTGGTGCTTTGGTATGGAACTATCCTACTGGAGGTGATGTCCAATCTTCTCCTGCTGTGGCAGATGGGGTTGTTTTCGTAGGATCTTATGATCGAAATGTCTATGCGCTAAATCAGACGAATGGGGCGTTGATATGGGAATATACCACAGGGGGCCCTGTACACTCCTCTCCAGCTGTAGCTGATGGACTTGTCTTTATCGGATCGAATGATGACAAGCTCTATGCATTGGATCAGTCAAATGGAAGCTTAGTCTGGAGCTATACTGCAGGTGGTGATATTCAGTCTTCTCCAGCTATAGCAAATGGCTTGTTGTTTGTGGGCTCACATGATAACAAGGTCTACGCATTTGGGTCCATTGCAATTTGGAGAAACTTGGATGTTGACGTGAGTGTAGGTTCTCCTGTATTCCGAGGGGACACATTGGATTTCTATGTAATGACTTCAATAGATGGTGATCCTATAGATGCGTCAATTACTAACGCTATTCTCTATTATGGAAACGGGACATATCTGGCGGATTTGACAAGCTCAGCTATGGTAATCGCTCTGGGAATCTATAAGATTCCTTACTTGGTTCCCTCAGATTTGGCGAATGGCTCCTACTACATGATAGTGTCAGCTCACTATCCAGGTGGAGTCCAATATGAAGCAGTGTCTAGTTCAGGCCTCTGTTCATTTCTTGTTAGCTCTACTCTGACCGAGTGGGCTGCTTGGCTTGCCGAGATAAACGCGACACTTGTCGGTATTCAAGGATCCCTTGCTGTGGTTCAGTCAGATATTGGCGTATTGATGCTGGACCTGGCGAGTATCAATGCGAGCATCATCAGCATTCAGGGGAACATAGTTACTATTGAGTCAGATATTGGCTCATTGATACTGGACCTGGCAAGTATCAATGCGAGCATCATTAGCATACAAGGGACCATAGTTACTATTGAATCAGATATTGGCTCTATCCAAGTGGGACTAGCTAACCTGGGTGCCGATCTAAGCGACCTAGTTTCCATTCTAGAAGGGTGGATGATTGTTACTACGGAGTTGGTCGTTGGAGAGGCCGCATTCGATTTGCAGCTTCTAACCAACTCTACTGTAGATGATGTATCGTCACTCGGCAATGTTCTAACTGTTACACTCGATGGCGATAGCAACGCTAATGGAGTATCCCACTTTTGGATCCCAAAGGCTCTCCTTGAAGAGATAGGGTCAAGTGTCGAACAATTAACTATCACATTCGATGAAGAGCAAGCCGACTTCACGGTGGCTGAAGGCGATGACTACTATGTTATAACATTGGCATATGGCCATAATGTTGATACAATCACAATCTATCTAGAGGGACCGTATCCTGCCTTTCCTTCTCTCTTTCTGATTCTCGCGGGGCTATTGATGACACTTGTAATTGCAGCTACTTGCTTGGTCCATCAATCCAAGGTAGGTGCCTGACTGCAATCCGTCACTCCATTATTGATTACGTTGGGAGGAATCCTTTCAGAACCGAATTGGCATTCTCTAGTCTGAAATCTAATACTTTGGCAAATATTGACCTCTTTCGCATGTTTAAATGAATTCGTAATCCTTCTTGTACTTGAAGGGTGCCGCTGCTTGATAGGATCGCTCCAAATCACTGTGCCTGCAGGATGCATGAATGACTGCGGATTCTGTGTTTACAGACAACACGCAACCAAGTTCAAGACTGAGTGGAAGAGCGACCACGAGAGATGGTGCAAGGAAGTGGAGAAGCGACTCAGGTATGCAGCTGACAGAGTGGAGGCTGTCATGATCACCAGTCACGGTGAACCAACTCTCAATATGACATATATCGAGGACATAATGGGCATCCTCAAGAGGGCCACACCTTGGCTTGCGCACGTGGAAATACAGACGAGCGGAGTTGGCCTGACAGAGGAGAATCTGGACTTCCTTTATGAATTAGGAGTGCGCGTCATCTCCTTATCCCTCCCTGCTCTGGAAAAGGACAAGATACTCGACATAATGAGAGTGCCTGCGAAGTATAATTATGATCCGATCAAACTCTCAGAACTGATTCCTTCGAAGGGATTTACTCTCAGACTCTCTATAGCCATGACCAACTGGTTTGACGAATACACATTGGATGATATTCTGAACCAGTTAGAGTCGATTTGGACACCCGACCAAGTTTCCTTCAAGAAACTCATTGGAGCAGATGAAGTGGCCTCCAAGAATTATGACAGACTGGCTCAGGAATTCAGGAGCCGGGATTATACTCGACTGGAGTTACTTCCCTTGGGTGTGTGGAAGTATGAAGCCCATGGTATAGGCGTTGTCTGGAACGATGACTGCATGGTCTCTGGGGAACAAGAAGCGCCACGATATCTCATCCTCCAACCAGATGGGAAACTATACACTAGATGGGATACTAGAGCCTCAGTGGTTTTCTAGCTGGACATCATCAATCCGAGAGCTCTCTCCAGCTGTGAACTACTCTTGTTGCCCCATCATCCATGAATGATTTGCCATTCACTCGTTCTTTCCGAGGGGAAGTTCAATATCGACCTTTGCTCGTGAGCGTTGATTGTGAGTTCAGATGAAGTACGGGATAAACCTCCCCAACTTTGGTTGGTTTGGAGATATCGACACATTAGTTGAGGTCGCCGTAGAGGCTGAGGAGGCTGGCTGGGATGGCTTCTTTTTGTGGGACCACATGTTGGTCTTCAAGCAAGAGGACATGGTCTTGCCATTCGCTGACCCGTGGGTTGCGCTAGCTGCGATAGCCTGCAATACTGAGAAAATTCAAATCGGCCCTCTAATTGTACCGCTACCGCGAAGGCGACCTTGGAAGGTGGCCAGAGAGGCAATATCAGTCGACCATCTTTCAAGGGGACGACTGATTCTTGGAGTAGGGATTGGGGCACCTCCTGATGTTGAGTTTGAGTATTTCGGTGAGGGGTCCAATACAAAGACGAGAGCGGAGATGCTAGATGAGAGTCTAGACATCATCACAGGTCTCTGGTCCGGTGAGAAGTTCTCCTATAAGGGTAAACACTATGAGCTTGAAGAAATGACATTCCTGCCCAAGCCAAAGAAGGAGTCCGGCATTCCTATTTGGGTGGGAGGTGGGTATCCCTTCAAGGCACCTTTCCGAAGAGCCGCTCGATATGATGGAGTTACTCCTGTGAACTCGAATTGGCCTGATTTCCTTATGCCGGACCACCTTGAGAAAATACTTGAAATCGTGAAAACTGAGAGAGGGACTCTGAAGAATTATGATGTCGTAGTCTGTGGAGATACTACAGGCACCGATTCTACATCAGATAGAGCCACTATTGAATCGTGGGCAGAGGTTGGAGCGACTTGGTGGCAGGAGAATATCAGCGGAATGCGTGCAGGGATAGACGATCTCCGAGAGAGGGTGAGAGCAGGACCGCCTGCAATGTGATAGCCTCGATCGGCCACTAAAAGATGGAATCTCATAATGGGAGAATATGCGAGTTCACACTCAGGATTTCCTAAGGTATAAGAAGTCTATTTCTCTATTGACAGGTGAGGGTCTAGATGAGAGTCATCGAGGTTCATGTTCCATATTTGCATAGTTTCAGTTTGTGGCTTGAGAAACTCCATCAGCAACTTGGAGGCCTTTTTAGCCCGTGGGACTTGATGCTCTCTACATCCCCAACAGATGATATTTGGTTCCGTGTCTATAGCATGGGATATACTGTAGCAACCCTGCATCTAGATTGGGATGAATCAAAGAAGAAGTGCAAGATTTCAATCCATTCATCGTCGGACATAACTGAGTAGAAAATTGTTGATTATTGGGAGGAGTTTGATTGGCAGATGATTGATCTCAAACCACCAGCATCACCACCTCTCCGGCGCTCGAAATTGAAAGTACGACCTGCTATCAAATGGTCCCCTCCCATATCCTGTCCTAATTGCTACGCTGTGTACAGGTATTCCAAATCTATGGTCGATTCAGGAACTATTGAATGTCAGAACTGCGAGCGGACATTCGAATACTGATGCCTGCCACCTTAGTATTACTCGATGATTTATGCCTTAGAGAGAGAAATCTAGGTGGCTGCCTAGGTAAGCATCCCATAGCCCCGGCAAAACAGAATACTGCATTGTCTTGGTGTCCATACCTAAACAAGCCTAGGCTACAGAACTAAGTCTTGCCACCCCGACAGCCATTTTTTCGTTATCAAATCCCCCTGATAAGGGTTCACTCTAACCACATTTGGAAGCGAAAGGATACGCCAAATGTATATCTAAGATTGATACTTATTGCTGAACATAATTCCTTGGTATAGGAGTCGTTTGATTTGAAAACGTGTCCAAAGTGTGGGAAAGCGAATGACATAATGCGGAAGTACTGTAGGGCTTGTGGAGCCTCTCTGATGAAGAAGGAGGAACCAGATCCTGAACCAGTTTCAGAACCAGAGCCTGAGCCAATTCCGGGTGCACCTGTCGAATCAGATGATGCGCCGCTTGTGCGTCCAAGTGATGTTGCTTCTGCCTCAGTCGAGGAGGTTGACGAACCACCCGTTCCTGAAGTTCTAGCAGAAGAAATTGAGGAGGAAGTTGAGGATGCTGAACCGGAAGTTATGGACTATGAAGAAGGCAGAGAGGTTGTCAAAGACATCCTAGCAAAGGTCAAAGCTGCAGAAGAACGTGCTACTACTGAAGACAAGGTCGTAGAACCTGAAGTCAGTGAAGCTGCTGTAGAAGAAGAAGTCGTTGAGGAGGCGATACCTGAGCCGCCCTCAGTTGAGGAGCCAGCCTATGAGCCTGAAATTGAAGAGGCTGCAGAAGTATCTGAAGAGCCGGCCCCTCCATCGCCTGAGGAAACGCCTGAACCTGCATTCACAGCTGTAGCTCCCACTCCTCCTGTTGCAGAGCCAGTTGACGAAATCTCGAGAGATGAAAAAGTCAGATCACTGGAGGCTGACATCAAGGCCTTCAACATAGAACTACAGGGTCTGCAGGCCGAGATGGAAAAACTACGCTCCCGCCTTGATGCAGAAGTTGACCGATGTCACACTGTTGCCGAAACCAAGCGAACCCGGTTTGAGAGTGCAGAACGAGAGATGCGGCTCGCAAAGAAGGAGTTCGAGGAAGCTGACAAGGAACACAAGACCGCTGAAAAGCGTCGGAAGAAGGAACTGTCAGAGGCTGAGAAGCGTATCAAGGGCGTTGACAAGCGAATCAGAAAGGCAGAAGATGGCAAGAAGAAACGCATTGAGGACTTAGAGAAAGAGCGAAGGAAGCGTGAAGAAGCAGCAATGAAGGATTAGCGATAGAGCTTTGAGTTGGTGGACTTAGGGTCTATCAACTCAGCTTCTTTTCTACTCCTATTGTGAGTTTGCTCTCGCATCCAGGACTATTTGGGTCAAGACATTTAGGGATTGCAATTATCTTCACATCACTAGCCAAGAGGGGATAATAGATGAATAATGAAAGAATGGTTTCATTTCTCCGTATCATTGTTATCGCGATATTGCTAGCAGTAGTCGGCCTATATTCAGTGAACTACATTATTTATGGTGGAGCCGATCCGTTGTATATTCGCTTATCGTCATCCATCCTTGTAGTGTTAGCAGCTCTAAATCTCCTATCAACTCGTTTTCGTCAAGATAGCAGATGGATGGTTTACTCATTATTCTTCGCAGTTGCAATGCTTTTTGGGTCAATTGGCGACTTCATGATGGCGGGACTAATCTATCTCACACCAGATGCTTTCGTCAATAGTGTCATCTTCTTCGGGATTGGGAACGTGTTCTACATACTTGGTCTGAGGACTATATCCCCCTTATTGGTTCGACAGCCAGAAATCGAAATCTCTGCGCTTGAACGTCCAAGGCTAAATCCAATATTAGGGAATTTGATTCTACTCTTCCTGGTTGTGGTCGTAACAGCTGGAGCATATCTCCTGACTGTAGTCAATCCATTTGATCCTTTCCTAGGCCTTGCTGCTCTCAGCTGCGCTGTCCTGCTAGCTTCAGCTGTGGCATTTGCATGGAGTAAATTCCTTGATGAACTTCCTCTGCTGTTCAAGTTAGTAATAGCTATTGGATTTGCCCTCTTCTTATTCTCAAGCTGGGTTGTGGGCGTGAGAACTTTAACAAGTTCAGATTTCCTTGATAGCTTCATAGTGGGCATAACATACGTCATTGGTCTCTTGCTAATTCATCTGTCACCAGCTGTTGTAGCTGAACCTGAATCTTGAAGAAGGAACGAATTGGGCCAGATGCGCTGAGAATTAGTTATTTCACGAATTATCCAAAAACTGATTTGTGTTTCTATATCATTAAATGCTATCACTTCAGGGAGGTTGATAAATGCCAACATTTGTGATGTTAGGAAATCACACAGCAGAAGCTGTCAAGAAGTTTGGTGAAGAAGGGAAGCGGCAGAAGAATGCATTTGATCTTGCCAAGAAATATGGTGTTGA
This sequence comes from Candidatus Thorarchaeota archaeon, assembly GCA_016839605.1. GTDB lineage: Archaea > Asgardarchaeota > Thorarchaeia > Thorarchaeales > Thorarchaeaceae > SMTZ1-83. Next base: position 8,022 of record JAEOTX010000157.1, read on the forward strand.
AGTAAAGGCATTCTACTATACCATGGGAGAATATGACTGGGTTGTCATAGCTGATGCTCCAGACAATGAAACTGCCCTCAAAGCAATAATGGAATTAGCAGCTGGAGGGTTCGCCAGAACAAGAACGATGCTTGCTTTCCCAGCAGAAGAAGTAGCAAAGATGACAGCCAAGCTCTAATACAATTCAATTGAGAGTTGGTGAATTAGCAATTCTGTTCTGAAGGATTCGTTGCAGCCCAACTCTCATCTCTTTCTAATCCTGTCATCATACCCGGAGGTATCAAAGTGATGGGGTTAGAAATATGACCATCATCACTTAATAGGGAGTTTAACCACCGATAAGGTTCAAGGTAGTGATTTGTCGTGTATTGTCAGAGTTGCGGACAAGAGAATGCAGAGAATGCTACGTTCTGCTCCAACTGTGGAGCTCAGCTACATGCGGATGCCCCTCCACCAGAGAGCAGACCGCCAAAGAAACCCGATGAAGAATGCTTCGGACTCCCATATGGTGATGCGATTTGTGGTATCGTATTTGGTTCGATTGTCATCATTAGCGGGTTAGCCTATTTCTTTGGTTGGGACTTTTCGACCATATGGGAAACGACGATATTTCCATATCTTGTAGTCCTCTTCGGTGCTCTAATCATCTTGGGAGCAATATACAGCTCATCAACCAAATCTAAGCGCGTTCGATATTGAATTCAACTGATTAGACATAGGTACACGAGTCCCTACATAGGGGTCTGAATGGATTCTAGACCATCTAAGGGCTTACTGGTTTTGACACAACTGAGAACCACACCGTGAACAGATTCGCTGATGCTCGCTCTTCGACATCACTATCCTGGTATAGATCCAGAATAGCACGATCAGAAGAATGTATAGGTCAATAGCAATACTGCCTGCTAATTGATCAGTACCAGCGAGGAGCAGGAAAGCTCCGCTGACAAAGATGACATTCAACAAGAAACGGAATGCGCCACTTGGTTTTCCAAGAACTCTGTAGACATTGTGCTGAATGATTCCGATCGCCACTCCAGCAAACCCTGTCCAAAAAGCCAATTCCGCAGAAAGGAGAGGAACTCCAATGATAAAGTAGAGCCAGCTTCCGAGAATAGCAAGTGCAGCTCCTGTTGACAATCCTGTACAGCCTGCACAAAACACGCTCTCACCAATATTTAGTACATGCGTAGAGAAGTCCTCACAAGGGTAGTGATGTCCTCTGCGGGCGGATTCAGTTCTTGGCAATGGTTCTTGACTCATCTCGCGATCTTCTTGCATGGAGTCAGGAGAGCGCGATACGGAACAGGTTGAAGGACGAACGCCTGCAATTCCCCCCAGTAGACAGATAGTGATGAAACTGAATCCTACAACAAGTGACTGTGATTCAATCACCGAGGGAGTCACTATAGACCGAATCGCCATCAACGGCACCAAGCTGAGCCCAAGAAGTGATATTCCTTGAAATCGCTTTGACCAAGATTCAGCTGAGCCCAGGCCATGCATTACTAGAACATACTCCTCAATACTCCAATCATTCCCTGACGCATCATGTACCTGTAGGTTACACGTTTGAACTTGTTGCTGGAAAAGACACCTGTTACCCTTCGCTTCATGGATCCATAGAAGCTCCTATAGCACAGGTAAAGCTCTTCTTGAACTTCTTCTCGTGAGAGATGTTCAGTGGGCATTATCGCATGAACCATGTCATAGTGCGCCCAGTTCTTGTCTTCAATCCATCCCTCGCTATCGGCTTTTTCGTAAAGGGCTGTGCCTGGAAACGGCGTAAGTATCATTGTGATTGCTATGTCTGGGTCAATATCATTAACATAAGCGCGCAGTCCTTGTATTGTTTCATGAGAATCACTTCGTTCTCCTATAATGAGTGTAGCCTGAGCGAATATGTCGTTAAGCTTCATGATGCGCATAGCCTCCTTAGACGCTGTGGGATTAATTCTCTTGTTGAAAGAAGCAAGGGTTTCAGGACTATGACTCTCCACGCCAGCAAGAATCCAGGTCAATCCTGCTCTCCGTAGTTTTGGCAGAATTGTTTGGTGATTGACTATGTCATCGCAACGAGCCTGCATGAACCACATGATGTCATCTGCAAATCCTTTACTGATGATTTCGTCACATAGCTCGTCTGTTCTTTTGCCCAACCCGAAATTGTCATCTGTAAGCCAGAAGAACCGTGTGCCAAATTTGTCGTAGCAATACTCGAACTCATCAGCAATTCGTTTGGGTGACTTCGATCTCCATCTTCCTCCCCAGAAGACACACTGCGAACAGAAATTGCAGTTGTGTGGACACCCTCTTGATGCTTCAACAAGAGCATAGGGGGTATGACGTCCGGCCATCATCGTGAAGTGGTACTCCTTCATATAGTCCTCAACAAGATCATATGCTGGAAATGGCAAATCCTCAAGCCCCTCGAAGAATGGACGATCAGGATTTACGATAATCTTGTCATTATGTCTGAATGTGATTCCTTTTACATCAGAGAGCGGCAAATTTCCCTTCAAACATTGAACTACTTCAAGCAGCGTCTGTTCTCCCTCCCCACGCACGATAATGTCTAGTTCAGGATAGGTTTCAAGGGTTTCTCGAGCCAGTGCAGTGAAATGTTGGCCACCAACCACAGTGGTGATGTCTGGATTGACATCCTTTGCCATGCCAATTGTCCGAATGGCTACATAGGTGTTGCATGTTGCCAATGCACTAGGTGCGACGAGATTTGGCTGAGATGAAGCGATACGTTGGCCAAGTCCTTTCCAAGTCATTCTCTCTGCATTACAGTCAACAACCTCTATCTCAAGTGTATCATCATGTTCGCGAAGGTAGGCTGCGAGATTCAATATGCCAAGAGGCGGTGGGAGATATTCACCCATTACGAACCAAAACTCCTTCGGAGGTTCCACAAACATGATTTTCATGGCTATCACTCTCTAGTCGGGACTCTTTACAATGACCAGCAACGAGCTAAAATACCTTGTTAGATAAGGTGCAGGAGTTCCGCGCAGTAAGGTACACATAGGAGAAAATTCTGAAAGAAATATACCGAGGATTGGCTTCGCACACAACGGTGAATTGATTGGCAATAACAATTCGATATCTAGCACATGCGAGCTTTTTGATCAAGGTTGACGATCAGCACATCTACATAGACCCGTCAACAAAGAACACAGGCCTGAAGAATGAAGACTTTGGTGAAGCAGACCTGATTCTGGTCACTCACGGTCATCAGGACCACTTCGATAAAAAACTCATCAAGAAGATCCGCAAATTGGGGTCTCCCATCATTGCTCCTCCGAACCTCAAGAAAGAGCTTAGCGGAGGAATTGTTTGGGATTTGGGACCTGGCCAGTTCATGAAGATGATGTTTGCAGATATAACCATCAGTGCGGTTCCTGCGTATAATGTGAAGAGGTTTCGCAAGTCTGGTGAGCCATTTCATCCCAAAGATCTCGGTGTGGGCTACGTCGTGAAGATAGACGGCAAGAAGATCTACCACGCAGGAGATACCGACCTGATCCCTGAGATGGAAGACTGGTGGGATTTTGATGTTGCTTTATTGCCCTGTGGAGATACATACACAATGGACATTGAAGAAGCATCAGAGGCTGCGATAAAGATGAATCCCAAAGTGGCTATTCCAATGCATCTCAAGGGAGCAGACCCGAATGTCTTCAAGGACATAGTCGAGAGTAGTTCTTCAACTGAGGTAGTGATTCTTGGTGAAGGTGAAGAGTACTCTCTGGAATGATGTGTTCACTCCTTCTTCAGATGAACTCCCAGTTGCCTCTTCATGCGTCGAATGAAGTAAGCTACACTGCCATAGAGAAGCGCACCGGAAACCAGCATAGTAACTGCAGCCTGCACAATGCGTATCTCTAGAGCTAGATGGGGATTCAGGAGTATAGCCACAGTGAGAATGAACATAGCAGGAAACACGAATAGGAACAGCACGGTTATTGTTATGATCTCAAACAACTCGCCAAGGGGCATAGCAAACACGAACCTCTCTTTCTGAGAGTATGTGTGTTTCATAATGAGATGATGCAATTGGTCAACGCAATGCTACTCGAATAAGCCCATTTCCTTCTTTCTCTTCTGCGCTTCACGTATGGTTCCTGCATACGCCTTAGCCTTTGTGGCATTGGGGTCATTTGGATTTGCTCTTGCTGCTCTGTCGAAGGAAAATGCCGCCTTGATTTTGTACATATTCGCCCGAGAATGGTCTCCCGTTCCTTCAATCTCTGTGCCAAATAGATTACACGCTCTTCCGAGCTCCCACCACGCAGCAAACGAGGAAGGAGTCATGCTGGAGGCTTGGTTGAAGGCATTGATTGCATCCTCAAGGCGACCCGACTGCATCGCCTCTCTTCCGAGTTCAAACCAATCTGCGGTATCCATGGGAGTGACCAGCTCTTTGGAATTATGCTGGCGCTGATAAGCTTAGTGCACTCTTGCTCTCTTCGTCAGTTAGATATCGATGCAACCTGGCTTGTGAAACAAGATGATAATTCGTGAGGCAACAAGGGATGATGCCGAGTGGGTGCTGCATCATAGACTAGGTATGTTCAGAGCTATGGGTGAACCTAAGGAATTCATCGATGAGACCTCGGTCTTAATGAAGGCGTATCTCGAGGGTGACTGGACACGCGACTATCGCTACTTCTTAGTTGAGGATAAAAAGGAGGTAATTGGCGGCTGTGGGTTAAGCACATTCAGATTGCCTCCCATGGCTCACCAAAAGACTGGAATCTATGCCTATCTCTCCAACATGTTTATCGAGCCAGAATATCAGAGCAAGGGTATTGGTCGAGCCTTGCTTAAGCATGTGATCGAAGTTTGTGAGAATGAAAATATCGGCTTAATCATCCTGCATGCCTCTGTACATGGATCACACCTTTTCAAATCTGAGGGATTCAGCGGCCCTGAGCATCTTATGCATCTGCTTACGTTGAAACATCGTAGGGAGTAAGACACCGAAGGATATTGATTATAAACAAGTCAACGCAAAGCAACGCATGCCAGAATTACAGATTGAAGACATTATTGTTGGAACAGGTGCCTCTCCAACCAAGGGGCAGACAGTAGTGGTCCATTACACCGGGTGGTTGACTGATGGCAAGAAGTTCGATAGTTCGTTGGATAGAGGTACTCCCTTTGAATTCAAGATCGGTCTTGGTGAAGTGATTCAAGGCTGGGATCAAGGAGTCCTCACAATGAAGATTGGCGGCAAAAGAAAGCTGACAATTCCTCCTGAATTAGCATATGGTTCACGAGATGTCGGCGGTGGATTGATTCCAGCTAATTCAACTCTTGTCTTTGAAGTAGAGCTCCTTGGTCTGAAGTAGTGTCCAACACTCAGCATTGATGTGTTACATACATGAATATAGTATAAAGACATACACAGTCCGAGTTCCTACAATGACCATGACGAATTCATCAACTGTTTGCGGCAGATGCGGATGCATCCTCTTCTATACTGGAGAGAACTGCATGTTTTGCCCTGCTGCTGATGAAATCCTTGAGGATGTGAGAGCGCCTCTCGAAGTCGAAGACAGTGCTATTTGCCGAATTGACATCGAGGACATGAATGAAGATACCTTAGATGCACCTGTCACCTCAATACCTATGATGCGTATATGTGACACCACGATAACTGGACTCCCAGACGAATCCTCAGTCAGGGATGCACTCATTGCAATGCTAGTAAAGTCATGCTATTATGAAAGCCAGGATGGGATGTCCTTCCAAGCTAGATGACTAACACTCTTACCTGTATGTCTTGCATCACACATCGCCTGCGTTGAACCTTACCTTAAATACTGGCTTGCAGAGTGTAATTTGGATTATGGGACTTACAAGCAATCCCCGGACTATGATAGCCTTGGGAGCTATTCTTATTCTTGTCACGGTTGGTTCTGCTGTAGTGGTACTTCCGCTCTTGACACCTGCTCCTCCTGCTCCACCCGATGCAGGGGAGTCAATCACCCTCACATTGCTAGATAACGCGGGAGTTATGATTGAGGCTGATGACCTGAGGATATACGTTGACCCAATAAACCTCAACTCGAGTTTCGAGGATCTTGATGCAGATGCTATTCTGGTAACTCATCCTCATGGAGATCACTATCAGAGCAATACAGTAAACATGCTTCAGAAGGAAGGCACAGTGAATGTCTTTCCTGCGAATATGTCGACAGAAGTCACCCTTCATGACGGGATAGGAGTAGTTCCTGGTGATAGTGTCCAAGTTGGTACAGCTAACATCACTGCATTCTACATGTACACACTTCCAGTAGATATCTATCCTGCTTCTCATCCCAGTGAAGCCAACTGGACAAGCTATATCATAGAAATTGACGGATTTACCATCTTTCATGCTGGGGACTCGAAGAACATTGACGAGTATGAACAACTCGAAGGCCAGATTGATGTTGCACTCTTGCCTCTTGGACCTGGTTGTCAGACAATGGCTGACTACGAGATTGTCTTGGTGCTTGAGACGATAAATCCTGGCTGCTTTATTCCAATACACTATGCGGCTGGTGCCGACCAGACATGGATTGCAGAATATGATGATATGGTGGCCGACAGAACAGACTGCGAAATCCTGAGTCTGGCCTATTTCGAGTCTCACACATTTGAGAACATCGGGCAATGACTGCAATAGGGAGCTAGGTACAGCAAGTGCCAGCTCCTTCGCTTATTTCATTCTAACCACATGGAATCGGTCAATCTGATGGCTTTCAATACACAGTCTCAAGCACTTCTTTTCGCTGAACAGCTATAATAGGACAACACAATTATACTCCCAATCACAAGCGGGAAGCGTCACCTATTGAGCAGCGCAGCTATAGGTGTTCGCCAAGCCGGGGTCCAAACGGGGTTTGAGACTTGACACACCATACTATCAATGATATGCATGAACACAAGGACTCAACTCAGCCTGTACAGCACATCATCGTTTCATTAATCGAGAGTGGGCTCTCAATATTCTACAAGCCATTTGTCAAAGAAGAGATTGACCCGGACCTCTTCAGTGCCATTCTCACTGTGTATGCATTAGTTGAGGAGGTGCATGGTAGTCAAGGTGTGAATGCGGACCATGAAACCTATCCTATTGAGGATCACACTGCCAACATCTGTTATGGGGACTATTTGGCAGGTATAGCAGTCGCGAGTGGACCTGTTGAGGACCAGTTCATGGTCAAGCTCAAGAAGTTCATAACAGCCTATGAGAATGAATATGGCTTTGTCCTCACGACATGGGATGGGGACCGTTCGTTTTTCGATCACGAGTGGGCTGACATTCAATTGCAGGAGTACCTCAGTCCAAAAGAAACCATGTACAGACTTCATGAGCGCCCTCTGAGCCTTTCAGAAAACGCCCGGCAATTTCGTCTCATTCTTCTTGTTCGTAGGTTTGTTGGATCTGATTCTTTTAGCCCTGATACTCTCAAAGATCTGCTCATGCGTGAACTCGACATCCCTGAATACATTGCTAATGATTTTCTATCTATGATGGAGGACAAAGGAATAATCCTGAGGGTCTCGTAATACTGTCTCGCACATCGATTCCCGAATGCAAATCTGCAGAAGTAAGATCTGATACCAAGAAAAAGCCGCCAACGCTTAGATTACGGAAGAAGGATTAGATTTTTGCCTTTGGTATTGTTTCTCGCTTGTGTTGAGAACCAGATACCATGCTAAGGACCCTATTGATGTTCTCTTCCGAATATCCTGCGGATACAATGGCATCCGGCTCCATGCCTTTGTCGAATCTAAGATACAAGATACTGTCAAGCTCTGGATACGCGACTCCTATCTCACCCTCATCAGTCTGATTCGCCCAGAGACCAGCTGAAGGGATTTTCTCGACTAGGTGGTCAGACACACCGATATACCTGGCTAGGCCCCAGACATTCACCTTGTAGAGTTCAGCGATAGGAAGTATATCGACACCACCATCGCCGTATTTTGTGAAGTATCCGATCAGAATCTCGCTCTTATTACCTGTACCAAGAACAAGTCCGTTGTTGTTGTTCGCTACGCCATACCACGCCGCCATTCTGAGTCTGGCCATGAGGTTTCCAAGTGCGACTTTGCCAAGATTCAGAGTACTGTAGGCTTCAACAGCTGGACCTATCTCGAATAAATCGTAGGACATTCCTAGAGACTCTGCTAGGTCTGAGGCATCTTTGACGTTCTTCGCATCTTTCTTCGCATCGACTGGCATGAGAAGTCCTTTGACCTTGTCTGGTCCCAGAGCCTCACATGCAAGTGTCGCCATCAGGCTCGAGTCTATTCCACCACTGAGTCCCATCACTACACACGAAACACCTGCTCCATCGAAATACTCTCGGATGAACTTCACTATCCTATTTCTCGGTCCCTCAAAATCCTCGATGAGTAGGCCATCAGGCAGTTCCATTTGTAATCCCTCTAATCTACGCTCTCCTTAGTATTGTGCTTTAGAAGTTACGTGTTTCGGGCGAATCTTGCACTAGCGCCTATACACCCGGCAAAATGCGTTCAATTAGCAGATAAAAGAACGAAACGTTTCCGAGATAGAGAATCATTACCGTGAACGCTCCAATAATCCACAGCCAGAACGGTCGATCGCGAACGAGTTCAAAGGATATCACTGTGGAAAGACCAAGCAGAATCTCAGGAATAACAATATAGACTGCGACATGCCCAACCATCATGACGTTCTGAGCATTCCAGGATGGAAGCATCCACATAGTTTCCTCGGCTAGCCCAAATATGAATAAAGTGAGGGCTGCCACAGCGAGGTATGCAACCTTGTATGATCTCTGCTTGCCCAGTTCTTGTCCCATAAATAGAATCACGAATAAGGGAATGGCCCAGAGACCTGCCATATACGCTGACACTGGACCTATCATTAAGAATCCATCATCTGGAAAGGCGATTGTTTCAAGTTCAGTGGCAAGGAACCAGTCTGGAAAGATCTGAAAGAGGCTTAGAATGAACACGTACGCCCATATCGATAACCACTCCTTATGTCCTCGAACATAGGCTACTAACGGAATTAGCACATTGTATGCAGCAATTAATGCAAACATCTTTGCACCAATCGCGAGACCGGGCAGAAGCAATACAGCAACGCACATGATCATGAAGATGATATGTACTAAGAGGAGGTCTAGGTACTTCTTCTCGACTGTCAAAAATGCGAATCTCCTGATTGTTCCTTTCCGTGATTCGCGTTGGTGATTTCCTTCTGATAAATAGTGGGAAAAGCACGAGAACCACTACAACTTATAGGGGTATATCTACCAAGCTGCATAATGTTATGGTGTGATGGGTATGTCGGAGAGATTAGGGCAACTAGACTTGGTCTTTGTCGTGGACAATACGGGTTCAATGGGACCTTACATCGACGTAGCAAAGAGCAAGATCCTTGAGATAATTCGTACGATAAAGAAAGAGGAGTTATGTCACAACTTGAGAGTTGGCTTGGTTCCCTACCGGGACCATCCACCTGAAGAGCGAACTTACATCACAAAGAAGTTTCACCTCACTGATGACTCAGCGGCCATTGAACGTAATGTCAGGAGCATGTCTGCTCATGGAGGTGGTGATGGCCCAGAGGCTGTTGATGATGGGCTCAAAGATGCCATCAATCTTGAGTGGAATGGAGAGGCTGCAAAAGTCATAGTTCTTGTGGGCGATGCCCCTCCACATGGTGTTGAGTCTGGAGATAGGTGGCCAGATGGTCCTCCCAGTGGTGTACGATGGGAAGAAGAAGCAATAAACGCCTACTATGAAGGAATCATTGTTCATACTGTGGGCTGTTATCCTGAGATTTCTAGGTATGGCAATGCTGTCAATGTCTGGAAGAAGATAGCAGCTGCATCTGAAGGCAAATTCTTTCCACTAGACCAAGCTGAAAACCTTGTCCAGATAATAACTGGCGTTGCTATCGAGGAGATAGACAAGATTGCAATTCAACAGGCTATTTTGAGAGAGATGGGTATATTCGCTATCGAGGACTTTCCTTCGGAAGATGATCTTACAGAAGAGAAAGTTGCGGAACTGGCCACCAAGGTTCGTGGAAGTGGTCTGAAGAAGCGCGCGGTGACAAAGGCACGTGTGGCAGCTGGTGCGCCGGGAGCTGAGAGATTCACTCTCGAAGAGAAGGAGATTACTGAGGGGGATGTCATGGAAGCTCTCCGGCAGCTTAAGAAGAAGGCTGATAGTTGGTAAGGGGACTCCCCAAATATACAACTAGAACTTTATAGGTGCCAATCCGCAGCATTAGCCAGATAAAGGGTGGTCAGATTATGTCTGAGAAACTAGGTCAGTTGGATTTAGTATTTGTAGTTGATAACACGGGCTCTATGGGGCCTTACATCGATGTCACCAAGAGAAAGATCCTTGAGATAATTCGTACAATAAAGAAGGAAGAGCTCTGTCATCGGCTGCGAGTGGGATTGGTATCTTATCGTGATCACCCACCGGAAGAGTTGACATTCGTAACTCAGAAGTATGAGCTATCTCCTGATACTGGCAAGATTGAACAGAATATCATGCAGATGTCTGCAGATGGTGGAGGCGATGGACCCGAAGCTGTGGATGACGCTATGGATGCCGCTAACCGGATGGAGTTTCTTTTGGACGCTGCTAAGGTTGTCGTGCTAGTGGCTGATGCGCCGCCACATGGTGTTGAGGAAGGCGACAGATGGCCTGATGGTCCTCCAAGTGGAATAAAGTGGGATGTTGAAGCCAAGAAGGCATATGATAAGGGAATCGTCTACCACACTGTGGGTTGCTTCCCTGAAGTGAAAAACTACACACATGCCGTACGCGTATTTCAGGAGATTGCTGAAACGACTCAGGGTAAGTTCTTCCCGCTCAATGAAGCAGAGCTCTTGGTGAAGATCATAACTGGAGTCGCGATTGAAGAGATCGACAAGATTGCTATCCAGAAGTCAATCCTAGAAGAAATGGGGGTCTCTATGGAGGAGTTTCCAGCAGATGAGGAGCTAACCGATGAGAAGATTCACGAGTTGGCGGCCAAGGTCCGAAGCACAGGCATGACGAAGCGCGCTGTAAAACACGCTCCTTCAGCTGCGGGAGAAAAGGAAGTTGAGGGCTTCATCCTTGAACCTGAAGAAATTTCTGAAGCTGACATCAGAGAAGCAGTGCGGCAGCTGAAGAAGAAGTCTGACAAGTAGAATTTGCATGTGTGCGGTGACCAGAGCCAACAAGGCTTACTGGTAGGAGGGGGGGAGTTATGAGGGCATGTTACAGAAAATAGGCCCTGTCAGCCGCCTGACCACCACACATGTAGTGTACTGCGCTACATCTTAATAAGCACTACTCTCGAAATCTGTGAGCTGGCGCCCATTTCATTTTATAACAACTGCAAAGCGGAGGTTGCCAAAGCACAATGCTATTCAAGGAGTCCTATGCCAGCAAAATGAGGTTCACGCGATGACTGAAGAACATCGATATGAGCTTGAGAGCAATTGGGTACGTGAGAAGATTGTCACTATTGAGATTGGTGGCAAGTCAACATTCGAAGTAGCGACTCCCCCTGATTTTTGGCCAGAGTCTCCCAGAGAACTAATCTCACCTGAGGATCTCTTCCTTGCTTCTGCGGTATCATGCTACGGAGTGTCCCTCTCTGGTGTTTCCAAGCGATTCCATGCGGAATTCACTACGTTTTCAATAACGGCAGAAGGTACACTTGCAAAAAGGGAGTTTGGCTGGGAGTTCGACAAGATATCGATGTTCGCAAAAATAGTGGTTCCTACAGAGAAAGATCGAAAGCGAATGGAAAAGGCCGCTCAAAGGGCGCACGCATATTGCCTTGTAACCAATTCGATGAAGTGCACTGTTCACCTTGAGACTGAGATAGTTATAGGCTGAACACCCTTGAGTGAATCTAGTCCTCAATCTGCGGAAGCAATATTTCTGTTTGATAGGCTGCTCCGCAGTCGCAGTTGAACTTGGCTGACCAACGCTTAGGAAGAGGTACATTGAATTCATCCACTACGTCCTTGAGGCTGTTCTTTATTCCTCCAATGAGCTTGACATAAGCTCCTGAGAGTCGCTGAACCTCTTCGGGAAAATCAAAGTCTGAGAGGATGTATTTCACTCCTTTCTTGCATTCGGGACAAGTGGTGAGCATCAAATGAGTTCCATCGCCGCAGTTCTTACATTTCATTTCAACATGACTGAAATTTGGAGCAATCGGAGCTACTGGAGTCAGGTCTACTGGATGTCCACAAACATAGCAATAGTAACGGAGATCAACCTTGGGCATTTCCTTAACCTCAGGACTTTCTTATCCTACCCATGTCAATCACAGCTCTAAAAGTATTGGCCTGATGTGACCAGACCTCAGTTTGCGATAAATCAATCAGGCTATCTCATAACTCAATCATTTCTTCGTGAGGACTCCAATATACAGATTCCTTGGACCGTATGTCTTAGTGAGTTTCCACCCCGCCCTATCCGCGATTGCTGCCATCTCGTCTGCATTGACCATTCGAAGAAGCCACCAACCACCTACGTGTCCTTTGTATTTGAGCCGTATCTTAACAAATCCAAGTGGTTTTCCATTGACTCTATTCTTTTCATGATACTTATGATGCTCTGGATTGTCAGTATCTTCAACATCTCTAGTCTGAGCAAGAATGACCGCATCGGATTTTGTGATGCGATGGAGGTCTCTCAGCATTGCCACTATCTTGTCCTCGTCACCAAGTACTCCAAAGTTGTTTCCAAATAGGAGGACTGTATCGAATGTGTTCTCAGGGAATTCTAGATTTTCAGCAGACATGAAATGAGCCTCTCTTACTCCCCTCTTTCGTGAAGCATCCACGGCTGCTTGAGAGATGTCTATTCCAACAACTTCATGGCCTTTCTCTTGAAAGTGGAGTGCTACCCTTCCCGCACCGCATCCGATGTCGAGAACCTTTCCC
>JAEOTX010000158.1 GCA_016839605.1 Candidatus Thorarchaeota archaeon
CCATGACGATGTATGAGGCTGGCAGTAAATCGAACGTGATTCCTGGAAAGGCCGAGATCACTTTCGACTGCAGACTGGTTCCAGAAGAGAAACCAGAGGATGTGCAAGAGAGCATCAAGGAGTTTCTAGAGAAGGCAAAGGACGAGACCGGTGTGGAGGCCAGCATCGAGTTCAAAATGAATGTGCACGGGTGGAGTTCCGATCCCGAGAATAAATACATCAAATCTTTCCATACTGCCGTGAAAGAGGCTGTGGACTCAGAGATGCCAATAGCTGCGGACCTTGGAGGGAATGACGGGCATTTCTTCACTGAGGTGGGGATACCAACAGCATGCTACGGCACCCTCCGTGACGATAACAACTACCATGGGCTGGATGAGTTCATGCACCTCTCTGATTTTGAGAGTGTAAAAGATGCGCTCATCTGTTTTGCAGAGAGGTTTGAGTAAATGACAGACATACATGATTTAGAGATTGGGGCTCCCGGGCCTTTTCTCCCTCCTTATGAGAACGTGCTCAGAAATGCCAAGACAATAGACTCGTTGGGATATGATAGCATGGCATTTCCTGACCATTTCGCAGGATTCGTTCCAGAGAGTATATGGACTGGAGATATTACTCCTCTCTCGTTCTTTCAGAAGTCTCCCCACACATACTATGAAATTTCCACTATCATGGCTGCTTGTGCAGCAGCTACCGAGAATGTGAGGTTGGTATCTGCAGTCACTGAACCAATTCGAAGACATCCGATTCTTCTAGCTCAGACTTTTCTAACATTAGACCACATCAGCAATGGCAGGGCAATCATGGGTATTGGTGCCGGTGAGATAGAGAATATTGAGCCATATGGACTCCGCTACTCAGGTCAGGTTGGGAAGCTCAGAGAAGCACTTCAAATCATTCGAAAAGTATGGGAAACCCCTGAACCATTCGATTTCGATGGGAAGTTCTGGAAGATGAAGGATGCAGTAATGTCACTCCGTCCAGTTGATCCAGACCGTCCTCCACCAATCTGGATTGCAGCACATGGGCCCAAGATGATCAAGATTACTGCTGAGTTTGGTGACGGCTGGATTCCCACACTTCTGCCTCCACAGCAGTATGGAGAGAGGCTCAAAGAAATCAGCAATCACAGAAAGAAACTCGACAAGACAGGACACTTCACGTCGGCACTCTGGAACTGGTGCATTCTGGATGAGGATCCATCAGCCTGTCAGAAAATAAAGCAGAATCCTATTGCGAAGGCATTTGCACTCCTCTACCCCTCAAACGAATGGAAACGACTAGGCTTTGAACACCCCTTTGGCGACTTCAACGCACTAACGGATTACATCCCAATGCGATTCACAAGAGAGGAAACATTACAGGCTATGGATCAAGTTCCAGAAGCGGTCCTCGATGAGTTCTATATGGCTGGCGACTCAGAAGCAATCATAAAGAAGCTAGAGGAGTATGCACGTGTCGGACTCAACCACATGATTGTTTGGAACGTCACAGGTATGTTCGACCTGGAGCGTGTACGAAGCTCCTACAAAGTATTGAAGGAGGTATTGGCCTATATCAAGGGATGATGCACAGGCTGATGACCTAAGCACACACTCGGCATGGGTTTGACTAGCTTTCGAATCTGGTCGCAACTACATCGATTATGAAACCGTAGGCGAATCCTGCTAGAAGTGATGGGAAGTCTCGAAACTCTGTTGAGATGAATATCGCCGATGAAACGAGGATGCCGAAAAGGAGTCCACGAACTGCCGCATTGAGTAGGTTCCTCTCATTTTGTCTCTTGATGATATGCATCTCTCCTGCAAATCCAATAAGTAGCCCCATTATGACTCGATTGTACCACATTCCAATGAGGAAGACAATATTGCCCTCGATTCCTCCTGAAATCCTTGTTCCAACTCCAATGATGCAGAACACACCAAGGACTGCTCCTACAATCGTGGCTATTCCTATTCGTCTATAGCTTACCATACAAATCCGCTCTCATTGCTACGATGAAAAACCACGATATATCACTATTCGAGCAGAAGAGCTAGATGAATTCAATGCCGAAACAGAAATCAAGATGTTAGAGGAATATGTAGAGTAGGTCTTCAATATATATTTCCATGAACAGAGGTTCGAACATATGACGCGGGATAGTCTGGTTCTAGTGACACAGAATGAACACAAGATACGTGAACTCACACCCCTTTTCGAGGAGTATGGCGTTCCGTTTGAAATAACTGACTTAGCCAAGTATGAGGTTCGCTCACACAGTGTTGGGAACGTCGCTATGGACGCTGCAAAGTTTGCTTATGCTAAACTCAAACAGCCTGTTGTCGTGGACGACACGGGTCTATATATTGAAGCACTCAACGGATTTCCTGGCCCGACTGCAGCATACGTCTTGGAGTCGATTGGTATTGAAGGAGTTTTGAAACTGATGGAAGGGATTGAGGATAGGGACGCGAGCTTTGACACAGCTGTCGGTTTCGCAAATGGGTGGGTCTTCAGATACTTCATCGGCTCTGTCTATGGTGACATCACGACTGCTCCAGCAGGCGAAAATGGGTTTGGTTACGATCCAATTTTCGTACCTGAGGGAGAAACCAAGACCTATGCTCAGCTATCTATGGATGAGAAGATCGAGATATCCCATCGCACTGAGGCTTTCCGAAAGTTTCTCGAATGGTACGTTGAGAAGTATTAGCTAGTCGGAATCACTTAATAGGCAAATTATTTTACCACTCACAGTGGTGACAATGTCTGTCAGCGATGCAACTCTGAAAGCCCTGAAAGAGCTAGGTCTTACAGAATATGAAACCAATGCCTACTTGTCAATGATTGCTGGTGGGCCCCAGATGGCTGCATCTGACATAAGTTCGAAGTCCCAAGTTCCCTACTCGAGAATCTATGACGTGCTTGGTCGTCTTGAAGAGAAAGGATTCATTACAATCAGCAAGGGGCGACCGACGCTCTATACTGCAAAATCTCCAACTGAGATTGTTCAGTTAGTCCGACTAGATTTGGAACAGAGAATCGAAGCGGCAAGCAAGCAGGTTGTAGATGAGCTTCTACCCCTCTTTCAGCAAGAAACGACTGCCACAACTAGGGATGTTTGGCTATTGCACGGAAGGGCCGCAATCCTAGCTAAGGCGTTGGAGATGCTCGATGCTGCTCGCGATTCAACCCTATTATCGGTGCCAACACTCACCATAGAAGCAGAGGACATCTCTCCTGTTATTGACAAGGTGTTCTCTGTAAAGGCAGGTCGGGTGAGAGTCCTCACCTCAGGAATCGATTCATCACTCAAGTCAATCATACCAAGCGGCTTCGAAGTCCGCACACGTGATCGAGTATTTGGTGCAGGGCTAGTCATCGACAACAGGCAGACTCTAATCATGCTCGCTGCAAGTGACACTGAAGGGGAGTTTCTTGGAATCTATTCTTCGGCTCCAGTTTTCGCAGCGATGGCATCAGCTTACTTCGAATCATTGTGGAGTGACTCTCAGCCAGTCTGATTTCTCTCTGTGGACCTTTTATTGGTCCGCCTGAACGCAGTTTCGGGTATATTACAAACTGCTTTGGAGGCCATCAACAGTGCTGATATCTACGGAAGTCAAGATCATGAATTTCTCTCACGATGCCAGGACCCTCATCAATATCGTGTGTGGGTTGGTGGAAAAGAAGGAGCTTGATTTGTTTCAGCGCGGACCCGAAATCGACCGACTTATTCAGATTCATGAAAGTCATCGAGGGAATCTTTGTTCCGCTCTAAAGGCTCGGCTTAGAGAGGTGGAAGAGCTTGGTGGAGTTGAGCTGATAACGCAGAAAGACGTATGGGCACTCATTGAGGAGATATGGAACAGAAATACATCCATCTTTAGTGAAACCGAGCAAGCGGTCCTTAGAGAGAGCCTCTTGGGGCCCGGTATTGGGATCAGAGATCTTGCCGCTCGCTCGAAACTGAGCTACTCACAAGCTAGACGTGCAGTCCAACGTCTTCGTCGAGCTGAAGTTCTTCGAATGGAGGGTGCTCTTAATGCATCCAAGTTGGGACTTGAACGAGTACTAGTAATTCTTGAGGCTCCGGAATTGGTTCTGTCTTCACCATACATCACTAAGACACTTTTTGTCGATGGATCTGAGCCATTAGTTTTGCTAGTGGCCACTCTACCTAGTGAGAGGATAAGCGACCTCCTAGACATGATACGGTCTCTTAGAAGCACATCAGCGAGAGCCTCTGCTTGGAAACTCTCAGCTGGACAGTCGAGATTTAATGGGAAGTACTGTAAACCACGTGTTGGTTGGGAATTTGATAAGTTTCATTGGTCCACTCAGATACGAAAAAGCGATAGTGAAATCATCGTCAGTGACTCCTCCCTCGTTGAGGAACGAATACACTTCACACCTGCGGATCTCAAGATTATTGATGAGCTTGTGGCCAATTTTGATGCTACAGCAAATGAGATCGTCAATGCCACCGGCCTGTCCGACAGTACTGCTTTTCGAAAGAGGGCATCTCTAGTGGAGGATAAAGTAGTTGTTCCAAGAACCCGCGTAAGAGTTCCTTTCTTGGCAGATAGGGTTCTTGTTCTATCCGATCCCGAGTGTGCTGGGAACATCCTAACAGCCTGGAAGCTTCTCCCTGTGACATATCTGACAAAACTGGTAAACTTAGAGACCTCTGAGAAGAGAGTTCTCCAAATGGCAGCACTGCCTCCTGGAACCTCTGAAGGCCTCATTGAAGCTCTTGCAAACTGGATGTCTCGGGTGGATGATTATTCAGCACACACGATTTCTGCTGGAACAGAGGATACATTCAAGGCAGATGCAATGTTCTATCGCCGTGAACGGGCATGGAAGTGGAATCAAGGTGATTTCTTTGATGCTCGGTCGTTCCAGCGTTCACGACGAGAGGCAGAGAAGGGAATAATACCAGTCGACCTTGCATAGAACCATCATAGTCGCAACTCATATCTTGGTTCGTTTATGACCGATTCATGCTGTGGTATAGTGATTGATATCGTCTTCTTAGGCACGGGTGGTTCAATACCAACCGCTGGACGAAACCACCCCTCAATTGTCGTCCGTCATAGTGGCTGGAATCTAATGTTGGATTGCGGAGAGGACACTCAACGGCAGTTTGAATTCGCAGGTCTAGGCCAGAACAAGAAGATGTCAATAATGATATCACACATGCATGGTGACCATGTCCTAGGACTAGGGGGTTTATTGCTTCGATTCTCTCTTCTAGGTCGGATCAAACCTCTAGAGATCTATGGGCCGCCCGAGTTGATTCCCTACGTCAAAATGAATCAAGCCACAATAAATCTTGGAACAACCTTCAAGACAACAGTCTATGGTATCAATAGTGGAATTCTATTTGATGCTGATAATCTACAGGTGAGAGCATTTGAGGTAGACCACAGAGGTCTCGCATTCGGTTTTGAACTGACATATCAACGGCCTACAGGAGAGTTCAACCCAAAAGAAGCAAGGAAACTGGGTGTACCAAAGGGGCCATTATGGGGCAAGCTAGCAGATGGGAAATCAGTCAAGCTTTCCAATGGGAAAGAGATCAGACCTGAAGACGTCACGGGTCCGAAACCCAAACCATTGAAGATAGTGTACTCAGGTGATACACGGCCATGTGATTCCTTACGGAAAACAGCAGAGGGTGCCACAGTCTTGATATCCGAAGCCATGTATACTTCAGAGCATTTAGACTTAGCTGAAGAACGAGGTCACATGACTGCAGCGTCAGCTGCGGAAATTGCCAAATCATCTGGAGTCAAGCTTCTTGTTCTCACGCATTATAGCCCACGATATGAGAATGGCGAGGAGATACTTGATGAAGCACGGGCAGTCTTTCCTGATGCGATACTGGCTACTGATCTAATGCGCATAAGGCTGAACGCTACTGGCGAGAGTACAGTATTTCATCAAGACCTTCAGACCTAAAACCTCAGCTTCAGTGCCTTTATTGGATGCCTTGCCAGCATTCTCCTGTTGATGTCTTTTCGTAAGTCCTGAAAAGGCCTGGCTCCCGCCATGAAGTGAATGATGTATTCGCGCATGATCAAGTCATCTTGGGCGATTTGGAACATCAAGTCTATGTTCTTAATCGACCTGTACAGAATATTTGCGAGATATTCAGCTGCAGACAACTCGACTAAGATGTCCTTCCTTATCGCCTTTCCATACTCCATCACATGAAACGGCGTCTTCATATCTGCAGCCTCACATGCAAACTGAGCCGCCATGATGCCAGACTTGATGGCATAGTATATGCCTTCACCAGATAGTGGTGAAACAAGTCCTGCTGCGTCACCTACAAGCATGGTCCGTCTAGTGACAAGGGGGATTTTGGGGACTCCAAAGGGGACACGGAATGCACTCTGCTTTGATAGGTCAAACTTCAGTTCTTTCTGGTCCTCGACTCTTCTTACAAATTTCCTCCATCGATTCCTGAGGTCTGCCGCCTTGTCCATCCGGGCACCAATTCCCACGTTTAGCTCATCCTTCTTTGGAAAACACCATCCGTATCCCATCTCAAGCAGTCCAAAGTGAATGTCGACCCCCATTGACACATCCGTATTCGACAAGGACATACATCGTTTGACATCTTCCTCTTCAACCGGGATATCAGCTGCGATGCATAGAGCCACCTCGTCAGACTTCCACCTACCACGCAGGCCCACATTCCTAGCTACTATCCCATTTACTCCATCTGCACCAACTAACAAATGAGCCTTATACGAGTCACCGACTGTCAGGACTCGAATTCCTGACTTCAATTGCTCGACACTAACGGCTTCTGTGCCTTGAACAACTTCGACCCCGGCATCGATGGCTTTCTCAAGTAGGTAATTGTCAAATCTGGGTCGTTTAACAAGATAGCCTGAGGATTGCTCATCAAGCTTGAAATCAATACAAGTTCCCGTTCTAGAATACATTCTTCCGCCCGAGAATCGCAGTTCTGTAGCTGCTTCAATATCAAAGTCCACCAGGCCTGTAACACGTCTTGTAATAGCACCAGCACACAGCTTTTTCCTAGGATGAGTCGCTTTCTCGATTAGAACTACATCAAGCCCTCCAAGTGCTGCAACTCTAGCGCACGATGCCCCTGCTGGGCCTCCGCCCACAACTACAAGGTCATGCATTACAATTCCCCATTCACTGGCGATATTACAATGTAGCACAACACCAATAAATCATGTCAATACTCATCAGTTTGGTGAAGGCATTGTCTCAGAGTGATCCTGCCAAAGTTTGTCTAATAACCACTGGGGGTACCATTTCGAGCGTTTATGATCCGCAGACTGCAGCATTGAGGCCTGGCCTCTCTGTTACGGCATTGCTCGAGAGTCTCCCCAAAGGCATGGGCAATGTTGAAGTAGTTCAGAGGGAGCTGTTTCAACTCGATTCAGCCAACGCACAACCTCATCATTGGCTGGAACTCGCATCTGCTATCAGGGATATACACGAGGAGATGCCAGACCTTAATGGCATCGTGGTATCTCATGGTACTGATACAATGGCATACTCAGCCGCCGCTGTGAGTTTCATGGTCAGGGATTTCGGGAGACCAATCGTTTTTACTGGTGCGCAGATACCGGCAACCGTCCCATGGAGCGATGGTCCTCGCAACCTCATAGATGCGATTAGAGTTGCTGCGTTTGGAGATATTGCGGAAACATGCATTGTATTCAACGGCGAGATTCACAGAGGCACTCGGGTCAAGAAACTGCGAGTCAACTCCTATGATGCTTTTGACTCAATGGATCCTACACCTCTTGGAGTGCTTGCACGAGACATCATTCTATACGAGGGGAGAAAGAAACGGAATAATCTAGTCCCTAAGTTTGATATACGAATCAACAACAATGTCTGGCTTCTAAAGGTGTTTCCAGGACTTCAACCGCAGATTCTACTCAAGATACTCGATATGGGATATCAAGGGATTGTGATTGAAGGCTTTGGAGCTGGAAATATCCCCTCCGAGGAGAATGCAATTGCAGGAGCTATCAGCCAGGCTGTGAGCCAAGGCTGTTTTATAGTCATCAGTTCGCAATGTGCCTTTGGTCAAGCAGACCTCTCCATGTATGAAGTCGGAAGGATTGCTGCTGAAGCTGGAGCGATGAGCGCATATGATATGACCTCGGAGGCGGCTTTGATAAAATTGGCCTGGATTCTGGGGAGGACTACTGAGCCTGACCAGGTACGAGAGATGATGGCTACTGACTATGTGGGAGAGATCACATTTCTCGGACAAAGCGGCTACACGGGTGCGTGAAGACCATGACTCAGGTTTTGGAGGAAACGATACGCGCCTTCGTTGAAGACTATCTTGACAGGATATCATGCAAAGGCGTAGTGGGATTTGCAAGGTTCAAAGATGTCCATGATTCTCTTATGCCCATTCAAAAAGAACGACTTGAGAGAATAGCTTCGGAGAAATTTGATGAGCTCTTGGATTCAGGCTCAATAATCTCATTTGGAATTGCCTATCATGATGCTGCAATTGACGCAATCAACAAGAATTCTGGCAACGAAACTGACTATGAGCTGTGGAACTTCTACAGCAAGGAGTATGATAGACTCAATTCCCTCCTCAACCAAACATCTCAAGCTATTGCAGACCGATTTGGTGGCATTCCTGTTACTGCAACACTACATGCGCTTTCTGACAAGATCAACCATGTCACAGACTACTATGGTCTCACCATTTCTCATCGTGTTGTGGCCGAGATGGCTGGTTTGGGATGGAGAGGTAAAAATGGTCTGCTCATCAACGAGAAGTTCAGTTGTGCTATACGATTTGCATCTGTGATAACCACTCTTCCTCTTGCATCTCCTGGAAAGACGGGGTCTCTGTGTGGAACATGTCATGCATGTGAAGATGCTTGCACATTCATCAAGAATCGTGAGGCATTACCCGACTACCGAGAGAACTGTCGAAGATACCTAATCCATCTACAATCAAAGGGTGTGGAGAATGAGGTGTGCGGCAAGTGTATCCAAGCCTGCTACAGAGATAGCATCTTCAACGAACAATTCACTCTGGAATGAACGTTAATCAGCGTCA
>JAEOTX010000159.1 GCA_016839605.1 Candidatus Thorarchaeota archaeon
AATCTTCATCCACGTGTCAGCATTCTCAACCCAGGTCTTGGTGTCGGAGGGTATTGCCTACCGAAAGATGGTTGGATTCTAGTTGAGTCAGCCCGTCAGTTGGATGGTAATGGCGTTCTGATTCCTGCAGCTCGGCAGGTCAATGATTCCATGCCAGCACATGTGTCCAAAAGAATTCGAGATATTGTCTTGGACCTCTCACTGAAATCAACAGTTGGAATTCTCGGAGTCAGCTTCAAGCCGAACGTTTCAGACACGAGAAACAGTCCTTCACTGGAACTCATCAAACTCCTATGGCTGTCTGGTATTGAAGTAGTCGTCTATGACCCTCTTGTTGATCAGAAGTTTGGTGATAGAAAAGCTGACTCCTTGGATGAGATTCTCCGGTCCTGTGAGATAGTAGTCCTAGGTGCAGCACACGAAGTCCTTCTGGAGGAGCTACAAGAGAAGGATTTGAGCAACATCGTATTTGTTGATCCGCCAGGTGCAGCCTCAAACCTCAAGGACCACGTCAGGAAGTATGTTGGTCTAAGTATCTAGTCCAGACGCTAAACCAAAGCGTTTAATCAGAAGGCATGGCCAAAAAGAGATGATTTGAGATGAAGAAACTGCTTGTCACTCTCACGGTAGCGGAGAGTAAGAGGGTTATTGCAAGGGGATTGCTGAAGACTGAGGCAGTCCAAGACGCATGGAAGAATGGATACCTTTGTGTGACTATGGGAACAACGTCTGCATACCTGGTGGAAGAGATTCTCGGTGAATACGACAAGACTCGGCATATTGCAGGAATAACTGTAGCAAAGGGTCTGGCAATTACTGATGGTGAGAAGCGATTCCCCGATGCCATCTTTCACAAGGGCAAACACCTTGAGCGAAAGAAGGTAATCGATGTTCTAGATCAAATGGGTCCTGGTGATGTGATCATCAAGAGTGCAAATGCCCTTGGCTCGGACTATGTACCAATTGTTCTGCTAGCAAGCAGAACTGCTGGCACAGTCGGCACTTTCATGGGTTCAGCAATGGCTAGAAACATAACTGTGATCACGCCAGTTGGTCTTGAGAAGTGTATTCCAGCAAGCTATGATGAGTTCTGTTCGGAGTTCGGAATGGATGACTGGGATTACGCGATTGGCACTCCGGTAGGAGCAATATCAATCCCTGGTGCAATCACGTTCACGGAGATCGAAGCGCTTGGAACACTTTTTGACGTGTCTGTGATGCCTATTGCCGCAGGAGGAGTAAATGGTGGCGAAGGGTCCATATCGCTCTATATATCAGGCGAAGATGAGAATGTCCAAAATGCCTACGAGTTTCTCAAGGGAATTAAGGGCGAACCGCCATTTCCACATGTCGCACATGTGAAGTAGACAGCATCTATTACTGTAATCTGGAGCACCAAAGCAATGAACGAAACTGTGATTCGCACAGAGGGACTCACAAAGATATTCGAGCAGGGGAAGAAGAGAGAGGTGGTTGCCCTCAATGAAGTCAACATTGATGTAAGTCGGGGCGAGGTTGTAGGGCTGCTAGGACCCAATGGAGCGGGGAAGACAACACTGATTCGTGTGCTGATAGGTCTCTTAACACCTACGGCAGGCAGAGCATACGTGTTGGGCAGGGATGTGACGGAGGAAATTGACTACATTCGAGAGAGAGTTGCACTTCTTCCTCAAGAGGCAGGAATCTATGAGAGACTCACTGCAAGAGAGAACATTGTCTACTATGGGGGTATGTATGGCATTCCTGAAGAGGAACTCCAGCAACGGGCAGATAGACTACTCGATATAGTTGGACTCCGTGAGAAAGAGGACTATCAGGTAAAGGGATTCAGTGGAGGAATGAAACGTAAGGTCTTGGTGGCCAGATCGCTGGTCAGCGAACCAGAGATTGTCTTTCTTGACGAGCCTACGACAGGAGTGGACACAATAGGAGCACGTGTTGTCAGAAATCTCCTCAAGAAGCTTAGCTCAGAGCAGAACCGGACTATTATTCTTACAACGCACGACCTCAATGAAGTTGCGGAGCTCTGCGATCGAGTTGGAATACTCAACGAGGGTCATCTTGTGGCTGTCGGAAAGCCAAGTGATATCGAGGAACAGTTCAAGGCTGCTAACCTAGAAGAGGTCTTTGTTGGTCTGTTCACAGGAGAGGGGGTGTATGAGCAATGAGCATGCTTTCTAGATTTATGCCAGACAGGAAGATGAAGTATCTAGTCAAGAAGGAACTCAAATCCCTTTTCCGATCACGCTGGTTGATCTTCGGACTGATTATCAGCCCAGTCTTTGCTTGGCTGTTCGAGGGGGCATTCCTTTCTTTTGTTGTTGCACAGACTACCTCAGAACCTTCACGTGTGTTCATCACATTAGAAGACGAGGGAGTCTGGGGTCAAACTCTCTATGATGCCATTGAAACTGACATGGATGAGCTGTTGATTAGCGAACTGTTGAGCATCACGAAGCAAGAGGGTGATGAGATGGTCGCAAATAGGACTCTATCGGTTTGGGTCCGTATACCTGCGAATTTCACGCAAGAGTTAGAGTATAACAATGTCAGTACGATGGTGATATGGGTCAACACAGGCAACTTCAGAGCCACTGCTGCTGGCAATAGAGTGGCTGGGTTTGCACGAGAAGTGATCGATGAAATTATTGTAATTCGTGACCTTCGAGTAAGCTGGCGTACGATATCCCCTGAAGCCACCTATGGACACTCACTTGCAGTCTTTCTTGTCATGATAGTCTCGGTGATGGCACCATCTCCCTACATTGGTCAGTCGTTCGCAGGTGAGAGAGAGAAACATACGCTAGAGGCACTCCTAGTTGTGCCGATGAGCAGAGTTCGCATTCTTGTAGCCAAGCTCATTGCAGGTCTAGCCTTGACCATGGTCTATTCTGCATTCACTGTTGTAGGGATACTGCTTTACAATTGGTCCATCATAGCTCGTGCCGTAGGTCTCCCACTGGCAGCCATGGACTACTATATCAACCTGTACACAGTGAATATTGCTGCGATTCCGCTCATATTCTTCTGTCAGCTACTGATCCTTCTATGTGCTATCAGCATTGGAATTGTAATCTCTAGTGCGGCAAAGGACCAGGCAACTGCTGAATCATTAAACAACCTTGTTCTCCTAGTGCCTACGATGGTAATTGGGATTCTTGGATTTACAGGGAGCATTCTTCAGTATGGCGGATTATTTGGTATATTCGTGCTCGCTATACCATTCAGCCATGCCGTCCTTTTCCTCAATGGGGTCCTGTCAGGGGCTGCAACCGCCGCAAGTCTGATGGTAAACGTTGCATACATGCTTGGATTCGCTATCGTATTCCTCATAATCGGTGCTAAGCTCTTTGAGAGAGAAGCTATCATCGTTTAGGCTGTTGTTCACTCAATTGGCCATTTGGGCTGGATATCAATCCCAGCCCTCTCAAGGAGCTTTCCACTATGCTTTAGGGCTCGTTCCATAACAGAAGTTTCATCCAGAGAGAGTAATTTCTTGCTCCTCATCAGGGGCTTGCCATTCACAATCACTGTGTCCACAGCATGTCCACTTCCAGAATATACTAGGTTCGACACCGGATTAGTGACAGGAGTGAACCCGAGGTCTTTCATGTCAATGAGAATAATATCTGCAAGCTTTCCGCTCTCTAGGGAGCCAACGGAATCTGATAGTCCCATTGCTTTTGCACCGCCAAGCGTTGCCATCTCGAGAGCCTGTTCAGCTGTCACTACAAGAGGGTCGTCAACCTTTGCCTTGTGAATGAGAGCTGCAAGACGGGTTTCACGAATCATATCATACGTGTTGTTACTAGGTCCACCATCGCAACCGAGAGACACTGGTACTTCCATTTTGAGCATCTCAGGCACCCTAGCAAAGCCGGATGCTAACTTCATGTTGCTTGCTGGGCAGTGAGAAATGTTGGACTGTGAATCTGCAAGTCTTTGGAGGTCTTCATCGTCAAAGTGTATTCCATGTGCAAATACCATATCCGATCCCAAGAGGTCGTTCTCTTTTGCAAACTCTGTAAGGGTCATATCGAAGTTATCTCTCACATAGCGTACATCATCAATCACTTCACCCAGATGCATGGTCATCCTGGTCTCCTTTTCTCTTGCAAGCTGGGCCACATCCTGGAACAACTCGGGAGTCACAGCACCAAGAGACCTCAGTCCATACCACACCTGAAGTCGGCCATCTGCTTTCCCATGCCATTTTGAGTACATTCTGGCGGTCTCATCAAGACAAGCATCCTTGTCCTCGACCATTCCAGGATACATAATGTCCGCACTGTCAGCATAACCTGTTGAGTCCATGATTATCTTCGAGAGTGCTCCTCTCATTCCAACCTTCTCAACAGCCTGAGCGATCCCATCAAAGCCGTACCTAGTGTGAATCATACATTCCAAAAAAGAAGTTGTTCCGGTCCGAATCATCTCAGCCATACATAACTCCGCTGATACTCTGCCATCTTCCTCTGTGAAGTTGCCTTGGAGCACCCAGACATATTTCTTCAGCCAGTCCACGAGTGAAACATCATCTGCACACCCACGAATGAGGGCCTGAGCGAGATGAACATGAGTATCAATCATCCCAGGCATGACGATCATGTTCTTGGCGGCTATTACTAGTTCGGCCTTCTCTTTGGCAAGTTCATTAGATTTGCCAACTCTTGTAATCTTCTGGCCTTCAACTAAAACTGAGCCATCTCTTATGATACGTCGTTTTGGGTCCATTGTAAGGATGTAGCCATTCTCTATCAGAATCGAGTCTACTGACAAGTGACCGCCTCCGACTCTATTCAGTTAGCGCGTATGACATAATGATTGTGGTCAGCACTGAGGCTACTCAGCAAGTCGAAACTCAACAGATACTACCAGTCCCTTTTCAGGCTGACCTTTCACGCGGTCCTGGACCTTCAGCTTGGCTCCATACTTTTCTGCTAGTCGACGTACTAGATGAAGACCTACGCCACCATATCTTCGACCTGCATCAAACAATGCTCGCTTCTTAGAAATATTCAGACCAGGCCCGTTGTCTGCAACACTCAGTTTGAACGACTCATGGCTAATCTTTCCATTTATCCAAATCTGAGGTGTTTCCCCTTTGTTATGTCTAACACCATTTTCAATCAGATTCCAGAGAAGCTGCGAGAGGGCGCCATCTGCAAATACCTTTACCTTCCTCGGGATTCCTGTGAGGTCAGGAGTAATGCTGTACTGGCTCACAAGCAGTTCAATCTCTCCTTCCAACACCTTAACCAAGTCTGTCGCAATTACGGGATCAGTCTTTGTTTCCTCGGCCGTTCTCACCTTACTAATCAAGGTCAGACATCTATGAGCGCCATCAAGTACATATTGTTTCGCTCGCACAATCTCATCAGGATTAGATTCCCTAGCCAGAAAATCGCCTCCAGCCAGAATTAGCTGCATCTGGTTGCCTACGTCATGCATAAGCAGGTCTAGTAGGAATCTCGATTCATTCTCTGCGGACTTCAGAGCAGAAACATCAGTGAATATTGCAAAGCTCCCCATGTACTTGCCTTCGGGATCACGGATTGGACCAGCTGAGGCCATGGTTTGAATCAGGTCTCCATATTTTGACACGAGCGTTGTTTCGTAGTGTTCTACTTCCCCCTGTTTTCTGGCGTCAGCCCGCATCTTGTACTTCTCTGCTGTGACATCATGATGTATCGTTCGCCCATGTTTTCCAATTAGCTCGTTCTCCTCATAACCGAGCATCTCGTTGAGAGCAGCATTTGTGTATACGATTATACCGTCCTCATCATCCATTCCCATTCCTGCAGTCATGGTTTCGACTAGTCGACGATAATTATGCTCAGACTCCTCGAGTCGGCGTCTATCGGCCTTTTGCTCAGTGATATCCATAGCCTGTGTGATAGACTTTGTAGCGCCATTCTTCCCTGTCATTGTAGTGACATGGATACGTACATCTCTGGCTGCGCCATCTCCTCTTCTGATTTTGAACTCGTATGCAGGGGGTACTTTCTCTCCAAGCTGTCTCTTCCTATATCGATCAGCAACCAGCTCTAGACTATCAGGATGAATTAAACTCCGGAAATCAAAGCCAATCAAATCTGAGCGTTTCATACCAACTAAATCACACAACTTGTCATTCACATATTCCAAACGATACTTGTCGTCAATAATGCCAATGGCGATGAAAGTTGAGTACTCCACGATGTACTCTAGAAGGTCCTTTCTTTGTTCAACCTTCTCTTCAAATGCAGTACGTCTAGACAGATCAACAAGGTACGCAACAAAACCGATTACCTTTCCCTGAGACTCTATCTTATCACTGTACACCTGAGTCGGGACTTGGACATTATCCTTACGGAGGACACGAAGACTCAGTGATGTAGGATTCTCTCCAGCCTCAAGTTGGATTAGACCTCGATGTACAAGCTCGATTTGCTCCTCAACAACAAGCTTGTCGATGTTTATCTTGTCATAGATATCCTTCATCTCTATCTTTAGGAGTTCACGTGCTTTGGGATTAGCATATCTTAGATTCAGGTCAGTATCAAATTCCAACACTGGGATTAGCATTTCATCTGCTACTTCTCTGAAGCGTTTCCTCACTTTATCCATCTTTTTCACAGTTCCGAATCAGGGGTAAATTTGGCATTGCATCTAATTCACACGACGTCCGGGGATGACACAAGAAGTCAAAGCTCCTTACGCCTGCACAGGGTAGGTTCCAGTATTTCAATTTGCTATACTTGAGGATTGCTTGGACAGATAAAACAGTCTTCCAGAATGGCAACAACTTAAAGGGTGCACTGCCTCGGGAAGGAGGGTCACACGAGAGAGAATGGAGAGGTCAGACGATATGAAGAACTTACTCGCGATTGATGTCAGCAAATGTACAGGTTGCAGGAACTGCGAATTAGGTTGTTCGGCAGTTCAGACAAGGACTTTCAATCCTGCAAGATCGCGGATCAAGATACTGAAGAATGAGATAGAAACCACTATTGTACCTATGGTCTGCTTGCAGTGCGAGGTGCCATTGTGTGTCGACGCATGTCCCACAGGTGCAATAGTAAGGAATGAGCACGATACACTCTATGTACACGATGATGATTGCATAGGATGTGGGAACTGTGTGACTGCCTGTATCTACGGTGGTATAGAGATCGAACCAATGACTAGGAAAGCCATCAAATGCGACCTCTGCGGAGGAGACCCAGCATGTGTTAGGGCGTGTGACTATGGAGCCATAGAATATGTTGGCGCGAAGGCTCGTGATTTAACAAAAAGAGCCAATGGAATCAGTGCCTTATCTCCTTTCTATAGATATGAAGAGCAGGAGGCTGAACCATGACATTTCCATACAAAGGATATGCTGGGTATTATGCTGAGGTTGACCTAACCAAAGGCAAAGTACACAAACGTGAGATGGAGAAGGAATGGGCGAGGCTGTATTTGGGCGGCACCGGGGTAGCAGCGAGAATACTATGGGAAGAAACAGGTCCAGACACAGATCCACTATCACCTGAGAATGTATTGATTCTCGGGACCGGGCCTCTCACAGGAGTCATGTTCTCACCTTCCGGCAGGATGATGTTTGCAGCGAAAGGACCCTTGACCGGCGTATGGGCAGAGAGTCATGTAGGCGGCTTCTTCGGACCTGAAGTGAAATACGCAGGATTTGACTTTGTGATCTTGAAGGGTAGGTCTCCAAAGCCAGTCTATCTCTTTCTTCGTGATGGAAAAGCGGAGCTGCTTGATGCAAGTCATCTGTGGGGTAAAGAAACCGATGTGACCACTGACATGATTCGGGAGGAACATAAGGACCCCGAAATTGAAACTGGTATTATAGGGCCCGCTGGAGAGAATGGTGTACTCTATTCATGCATCACTGTTGACCGGTATAGAGCTGCTGGAAGGGCAGGTCTCGGTACAGTAATGGGATCAAAGAACGTGAAAGCAATTGCTGCGAGTGGATCATTGGGTCTTGAGGCCCACAACATGGACAAATATCTTGAGGCCAATGACGTTGAAATGCAGAAACTCTCCGATCCAATCTGGACGGACTCTCTGACATCGCTCAGGAAATACGGTACAACAGACCTTGTGGCCATTATCAATGAGATTGGCAGATTGCCTACAAAGAACCATTGGACTGGATTCTACGAGGATGCTGATGACATAGGCCCAGAAATCATTGCAGAAAAGTACCGCACTGGACAGGAAGCATGTCATGGATGTGAGGTGGGCTGCAAGTATGTCTATCGAGTGAAAGATGGAAAGTTTGCCCATGGGCCTGCAGGAGGGCCAGAATATGAAACGATTATGGCCTTCGGCTCAAACTGCCTCAATAATGATATCGAATCTGTCTTTCACATGGGCACACGCTGTGACCTTCTCGGAATGGACACAATCTCATGTGGAAAGAGCATTGGGTTTGCCATGGAGCTATGGGAGAAGGGAATAATCACCAAGAAAGACACGGATGGACTTGACCTCTCGTGGGGCAATGTTGAATCAATGGTAGAGCTTGTAGAGAAGATTGCCAAGCGTGATGGATTTGGTGACGTTCTATCAAAGGGCGTGAGGAAGGCTGCTGAGATAATCGGTGGAGATGCATGGATGTATGCTGTGCATGTCAAGGGGCTCGAAGCCTCCGGTCAGGATCCTAGAGCCCACCAATCAATTGGACTGACATATGCTACAAATGCTAGAGGCGCGGACCATTTGAGGAGCCTTTCAAGCCTGGAAGAACTAGGCTATCCAGAGATTGTCAAGGCTCGCTTTGATGATGAAAAGACAGATGCTATACTTGACATAATGTCACCTAAGCATAAAGGCGAGGTCGTTTGGGACATTGAGGACCTCTATGCATTGGTGGACAGTGCTGTGATATGTAAGTACGGCACTATGTGGCCTCCAGTATACTACTTTGACACATTCAGCAATGTGATATCACCGCTCACTGGAATGGACGAGTGGGCACAGCCTAAGTTCGTCAAACAGGCTGCTGAACGCATCAATCACTTGAGAAGAGCATACAATCACAGACTAGGAATAACAAGAAAGGAGGAAAACCTCCCAAGAAGGCTCTTGAAGGAGCCTATGCCTACCGGACCTTCGAAAGGTGGACTTCCTGATCTCGATGAAATGCTCGACGAGTACTATGACTACAGGGGTTGTGACCGAGAAACCGGCTTCCCAAAGAAGGAGAAGCTAGAAGAGCTTGGACTTGATTTTGTAGCGAAAGACCTTGGCAAACGAAAGATGCTGGCCAAGTGATGCGCATTTCCGAAAAGTCCAAGAGCAAGTGCAGTTGCAATGACACCATGTCAGGGGGCATTATAGATCTTGGTCCTGCGAAGTTCACAAGTGAGGGATCGAGAAACGCGTTTATTGAGATTGTTTCGGGACTCAATCTTAAGCCCCCAGTGATCATCAAGCCCAATTGGTCATCATCATTGATTTTCACAGAGAGGGATATTCTAGATTGGACTCTTTCAGCACTTGATGGTGAAGTATTGATCGTGGAGAGTTATGCAGCTTGGAGGACCAGACTGTTCATTGAACATGATGGGCCCCGTGATGAGAAGTTCCTAGAGCTTCTGGGGACTCAGAAGAAGAAGGAATTTAGAGCAAATGACAAATGGTTCCTTAGATATTCGGGGATTGATGGTGTTCTTGAGAAACACAATGTAGAGTATCTCAATCTCTCCGAGGAGCTATGGGCTAATCGAGTATGCGAGCCAAATTTGGTGGCAGATTTTGTCGAGAGTCGGGCGGGAGTCATGGAGAATACAGCACTGTACGGACTTGTTCCAGAGCGCTTGTACGATTTGAAGGGCGGCACCTTATTGAACCTGACAAAACCCAAGAGGTCCCTGAAAGCACATCATGTGTCACTCACTCTGAAGAACATGTTTGGTATGATTCCAAGTCCTTGGAGGGGCAAATATCATGGTGAAAACGATTCACTTCTCGACCAAAACATAGTTGATATCAACAGGATATATGGCTCCTTATTCGAAGTGAGAGGGATTATTGAGTCGGTCTTTTCTACGTCTGAAACACTAGACAATTTCCTTCTTCCAGCTATTCATCGAAATCAAGGATTGATTTGGGGAGGTTCAGAAACTCTTGAACTGGATGCCCTTGTTTCTTCTCAACTAGGACTCAATCCTAATGATGTAGGCTATCTGAGATTAGCAGCAGAACAAATCAAGCCTTGGAGTGACGATAGCGTAAAACTTGGAATGACGAATCCTATTGATTTCCCTAAGAGCTAGCGCTTCGTCCATCGGGTAACTCTTATGTTGGGGGACTCATCTCAAATTGGTATGGCAGACCTTAGGATTGAGATAGCTGGAATGCGGTTCAGGAATCCTGTATTCACTGCAGCAGGACCTACCTCAAGAGATGGGATGACCCTGCTCAATGCTGCAGCTGGAGGCGCAGGAGGACTGGTTGCAAAGACGGTAAGCGTCAAACCAGCGGATGTGCCAAAGCCGAACATGGCAGCTCTTGGCAGTGGAAGGCGTGAATCACGACGTGGTATCTTGAATGCGGAACTGTGGAGTGAACTTCCAATTGAGAGATGGTTAGAGAAGGAGTATGAGATTGCTCTCGGATCCGGATTGCCTGTCATTGCAAGTGTTGGGTACACACCAGAGGAGGTCTCTGAGATTGCTCCCAAGATCCAAGCGAAAGGAGTGAATGCAATCGAGTTCAGCACGCACTATGTGGGTGGTCACGTTGAGATTGCTAAGGCGCTTAGAGATTCAGTGGATATCCCTATCTTTGTAAAGCTTAGTCCTAAGGTAGATGTTGCAAAGATAGCCAAGGACTTGGAGCCTATTGTTGATGGTATTGTTGGGATCAATACGTACGGACCGGTTCTTAGAATTGATATTGAAACCGGAAAGCCCGTACTCGGCAGTGATTTGGGAGAAGGATGGATGAGTGGAGCATCACTCAAACCTATTGCAATGAGATGTATAGCTGACATTGCTAGAAGTGTCAGCAAACCCGTAATAGCAGTGGGGGGAGTCACAACAGGAGAGGATGCCATAGAGTTCATGATGGCAGGAGCGTCTGCTGTTGAGGTATGCACGGCTGCAATTCTGCAGGGTGACACTGTTTATGGCCAGATAGTTGGAGAGATGGGCAAGTGGCTTGATGAACATGGATATGATTCAGTGAATGCCATCAGGGGAACAGCCCTTAAGCATCTGGACAAGGGAGTAAAACTAAAGCCGCCTCCGAAGGTAGATCTTGAGAAGTGCACAAGATGCGGTTTGTGTCCAAAATCATGTGTCTATCATGCTATCAATCTAGACAAGGGGAAGGGGACTTTCTCTATTGATTCAGAAAAGTGTGAAGGGTGCGGCATGTGTGTTTCAGTATGCCCATACTTTGCGCTTAGCCTGGAATGACCTACTTCAGCAAATGAACCTACAGGTAGAGAATCTCTTCGATGCCTTCAGTCAGAAGAACTGCTCTGTCTGTGCTGACGAGATAATCATTTTCGATTCGTACGCCGCCAATCTCTTTCAGATAGACACCTGGTTCAATGGCCATTACATGACCAGACTTGAAGTATGATTCACGGTCGTACATAGATGGGTTCTCGTGGACCTCAAGACCAATGCCGTGTCCAAGACCATGCGTCATTCCCTCTTTTGCATTGGGATTAAGTCTCCGAGAGTTGTACCCTGAGCGCTCTAGACTCTCATAACATGCCATGTTTACATCATCGATTTTAGCCCCATCCTTAAGAGCATCAACTGCTGCACCTGCTGCTATCTGAACAGACTCGAACATGTCACACAGTTTCTCACTGACTGATCCCTTTACAAAGGTGCGAGTAACGTCAGCGACATAACGCTCCAGTTTCAACCTCGGGAACACGTCAAGAATTGTAGGTTCATCAGCCTTCAGCTCATCTTCAGGAGCACCTAGGTAATGCCAGTCGAATGCCCGCTTTCCAACAGCCAAGATTGTATCTGAAGCAACCTCAGCGCCATGGTCAAGGAGGAAGTGCTCAAGAGCCAGCTTCATTCTCCCAACCGTCAATGGCTCGCCTTTATACATCAAGGTCTTTTTGGGACCTATATCTGAGTCCTTGACCATCTCAAGTAGCTTAGAAATCCCACCCACTGTTGCATCTCCAGCCTTCTTTATAGCATCAATCTCTGCTGCTGACTTGGCTGCCCGCGCATCTCTCAGCAGGTCTGGGACCACTTTTACTTCATATCCCATTTTTTGGATAATAACAAGGCGTTCAGCTGGTATGTGATCGGGCACACCAATAATCTTCCCTGTAAAGACGTTCTTCATTGTATCTTCCACAAAGAGATCTATATGCTCGCGCGCACTCTTCCCCTCTTTCATCAGACCGATGTATATCTCTGACAAGTCATGGGTCCTTGTTATACGACTCTCCTTCTCGACTCGTTCCAGAGTGTTGAAGAAAGCAGCCACAACAGGCTCCGCTCCCCGATTCTTTACATACGTGATCTGATCTCCCGATCTGAATCCAGTCAGCCAGTAGATATCTGGCGTGTCAAATGCATTTCCTATAGCAATTAATCCGTCAATTTCATGCTTCTCCATTAGTGAGTCTAAGTCATCTAACACTATCTGCACCGGTTTACACAGCATACTAACTAGCGAAAAAGGGTTCGCATTCAGTACTGTGAGTAAGGCTTCATCCGTCTTTCAACCTGTTCTCGAGTTGGCAGGTCATAGGGACCAGTTGTTTCTACATTGAATGATGAGCATGTAGCACCAAAAAGACCTGCACGTTTTACATCGCCCGTTCGCATGTATTCCAGAAGAAATGAGATGACATATACATCACCGCAACCGGTGGGATCTGTCTGGGAGTTAGCTAGTACAAGGGGAATGTCCTTCTGCGTATTTCGCGTATATACTGTGGAGCCTCGTCGGTCCCGAGTAACCAGAACCATTCGTGGACCAATATTGAGGAGCTCGGTCACTGCGGAAAGCTCGGATTGTGCATCATATGCTAGTTTGAGTTCCGCCTCATCAAACTTCACCACATCTGCAAGTGCAAGAATATCATCTCTTTCAGACCACTCTCTCTCAACGATTAGTTCGTTTTCGATGCCTCGCAGAAAACCCTGACTGTCGATAGATATCAGAGGGCTCCCTACTCTTACAGATTCAATAGTTGAGTAGGTAATCTCATTGGCTGTCAGTGGACTGAAGTGGTAAATACTGGCACCCATGTACAGAGGAAGAATATCACTGGGGCTTATCGGCGAACCTACGGATTCAACTCTCTGCGTACGGTTTCCTTCCACATCATATTCGTTGATGAACCTTGTACTCTTCTTTCCTCGTTTCTGGATTCCTGAAACGATGAGTCCCGCAGTCCTAAGAGTGTCAATATATTCATCCTCGAAATCTGCGCCGACGCAGCTGATAATTCCAGCACCCAAAGCACCAAGCTTTGGCGCAATCATAGCATATGCGGGGCCTCCGCCAATGGCTTCAGTTCTGCTTTCAGGGGTGATTATGAGATCCCTGCTCAGATGACCAATTACCACAATCTCCATCGGCTCTGCCTCTGTAGACACCTCTTTCACTCTAGCGAATGCTAGAACAACAACACTCTAGCTAATAATTCCTCTGCATCACTGCCCATTTGATGAACATTGCAGTTACATGATAATCCTCGTTCATAAGTGTTAAAATGAAAAGAGTCCACGTTGAGAAACTGAGTTGGAGCTCTTGGCTATAGTCACTGTGAAATTCTTTGCAACCGTTCGGGAGGCTGTCGGAACAAGAAGTACGGAGATTGAAGCGGAAGATATCAAGAGCTTGCTTGAGAAGCTCAAGACGTCATACGGAAAACGGTTCATTGAAACGGTGATTGATGAGGAAACAGACAAACTGAAACGATTCTATCAGTGCATGGTCAATGGGAAACGTATCGAACTCCTTGATGGTTACGATACTCTACTACAAGATGGTGATTCAGTAGCTCTCTTCCCGCCAGTGGGAGGAGGCTAGACTAGTCAATTGTTGCCAAGGGGGATATTCGAGATGGTAGACCTTGTGGTCAAGAATGCCAAGCTATTGCTCCAGTCTGGACTAACAAGAGGGGGGCTTGGTGTAGACGCGGGTCAAATCTGCATTATTGCTACCGATGAACATCTTCCAGATGCTTCAACCGTTATTGATGCAGCAGGCAAGATCGTGATGCCAGGCCTGATAGACGGACATGCTCATCTACATGATCCGACTATGCTAAGTCATGAAGATTTTACCACAGGCTCACGTGCAGCGGCAGCTGGGGGCGTCACAACTGTGGTTGACATGCCACTCACGAATCAGATTGATTCGCCTCAGGCGGTTGAAGAAAAGATGGCGCAAGGCGAGTCCATGTCGATTGTGGATTTCACCTTCTATGCAGGTATGTTGAACTCTGACAATTACACAATGATTCCAGCAATGGTTGAGAAGGGGATTGCAGCCTTCAAAGCCTTCACCTGTGAGCCGTACCCAACGAGTGATGGTGTTCTAATCCAAGCATTGAGTGCTGCATCTGAGTCTGGTGGACATGTTACCCTGCATGCAGAGAATCAAGGGGTACTTGACGAATTCGCTCGGGAGATGGATGGGGAGTGGGATGCGCCAATAAGCCATTCACTTGCTAGACCCAATATCGCTGAGCAACTCGCTGTGAAACAGGCTGTGACAATAGCAGAGCAGGTAGGTGGCCATCTTCATATTGCTCATATCACCACCCGAGAGGGATTGGCAGAGGTAGAGCGGGGTAAGCTAAAGGGGACTATGGTCACTACTGAGGTGTGCCCTCATCACCTAGTCTTTCATAGAGATGAAATGAACCGACTTGGACCTAAAAGCAAGATGAATCCGCCGCTGAGATCGAGAACAGATAGATCAGCCCTATGGTCGGCGCTGCTCCGTGGAACAATCGATATGACTGTCAGTGATCACGCACCATGCCCCATTGATATGAAGGAAGCTGGTAATGATGACATTCGCAAGGCTTGGTCAGGTGTTGACGGGATTCAAATGATATTGAGAGTACTCCTCTCTGAAGGCATCAATAAGGGGAGGATATCATTCACTCGGCTCTTGAATGTAGCATCTCTTAATCCAGCCAAATTGTTCGGACTCTATCCAAGAAAGGGCGTCCTAGCTGTTGGGGCTGATGCAGATTTCGTGATAATAGACCCTACAAGAGAGGAGAAGCTGACATCTGAGATGATGTTCTCGAAGTGTGGCTGGACACTCTACGAAAACATGATGATGAAAGGAGCGCCAATAATGACGATTGTCCGCGGAACTCCAGTTTATGAGGAGGACAGAATACTAGTCGAGTCAGGTCATGGAAGATTCCAAGCAATGAAAGGTATAGCGCCATTTGAGGACTGAAGAATGACTGAACTGAAGTTTGTATTCGGAGACCCAGAGGTCTGCACAGGATGCATGGTTTGCGTAAATGTATGCAGCATGCGATATTCGAAAGTAATTGGCCCTAGCTGGTCGCGTGTCAGAGCAGTAAGGATAGAACCAGGGCTTGATTTTCCCCTTTTTTGTAGAAACTGTGAGGACGCTCCATGCATGGCTGCCTGTCCAAACGAGGCGATAAGTCGAACTTCAAAGGGTGTTGTCATTGTGAACAATAAGAAGTGTACGGGCAGTGGTGAGTGTGTCAAGGCATGCCCCTATTATGCGATCAGACTTCATCCAGACACTGAGAAGGCAATCAAATGCATCCAATGCGGTGCATGTGTGGACAGATGCCCTGTGAACGCAATATGGATTACTACTGAAAATGAACTGAACGAGAAAGATGCGGATGGTAGACTCTCATCTCTGTATGAAAAACATGAGACTGAGCTATACAACAAGGAGGAGATATGATGAAGGGAATCGGAGGAAACAATCTCTGGATTGACCTGACAAAGGGTGAGATAGAGAAGCGACCAGTTGAAGAGGAGATGGTCAATGAGTATCTTCTCGGAGCGGGATATCTCTCTCGGGTTCTTTACGACAACATACCTGTTGGAATAGATCCCCTTTCTCCCAAGAATGTGCTTGGAATTGCCACAGGACTACTCACGGGATCGATGTTTCCACAGGCTTCGCGTCATGTAGTAGCTGCATTATCACCCCTCACCGATGTGTGGGGAGAGTCGCATGCAGCAGGATTCTGGGGACCTGAGCTAAAATTCGCAGGCTATGACGCCATCATCTTCACGGGGGCATCATCAGATCCAGTATATCTCTACATCCAGAATGACACTGTGGAGCTTCTGGATGCTTCCGATATATGGGGTACATCCGTCTTTGAAACTGATGACTGGATTCGAGAGAAGCATAGCAAGCGAGCAAGAGTGCTCTCGATAGGGCAAGCAGGAGAAAACAAGGTACGATTCGCAGCTGTGATGAACGACCGAGACCGTGCATCTGCCAGGTCAGGACTTGGAGCTGTAATGGGATCTAAGGGACTCAAAGCAATCTCTGTCAGAGGCACTGGAAAGCTAGAAGTCGCGGATCCGAAGGACTATCTCAATCAGATGGACATCTTCTATGAGAGGATGCTGGCAAATCCATTCACAAAAGAGCGAGCCAAGTATGGAACTACCAATCTTGTTGAGTTGATGAATCACATTGGGAGACTGCCTAGCTATAACATGCGGCAGGGTGTCTTTGAGGGCTTTGAGAAGATCAGCGGGCATACCATCACGGAGAAACACTTAGTGAAACCTCGGTCGGACTGGAGCTGTCTACAGAGATGCGGTAGATACACGAGGGTAAAAGAAGGGCCATACAAGTACATTGGCGGCTCACCGGAGTTCGAATCACAATCCTCTCTTGGCTCTCGATGTGGAAACGACAACTTGGAATCAGTTCTATTCAGTCATCACCTGGCCAACATGTACGGTATGGATACAATCTCACTTGGTGCAACTATCTCATGGGCGATGGAGGCATGGGATGAAGGACTATTGACGTCTGAAGACACTGATGGTATTGATCTCGCCTGGGGTAATCATGAAACAGTTGTCAAGCTCACTGAGATGATAGCTCTGCGAGAGGGTTTTGGTGATATTCTCGCAGAAGGTAGTGTCCGGGCAGCCGAGAGGATTGGTCGTGGAACTGAGAAATTCGTTATGACGGTTAAGAAGCAAGAGATTGCTGGGCAAGAGCCACGTGCTCAAAAGTCAATGGGACTAGCTGCCGTCACAGCAGCTAGAGGGGCAGACCATCTCTATGCATTCCCCGTTCTTGATGAGGCTGGATTTGACAAGGAGATCAAGGAGCGTTTTGGTGAGCAGTATCTACCTGAGATGGCCGACCGTCTGAATCCAAAATACAAGGGAATTATGGTGAAAGAATGTGAGGACTTCATGGTAATGGTCGAGAGTGTTGGCCTGTGTAAGTATGGAACGCAGATTCCTCCCGAATTCTACTATGATGATGTAGCACAAGCACTAAGAATTCACAACGGCCTAGATCTTACTAGTGAGGAACTTCAGACTATAGGAGAACGAATTGTGAATCTTAATCGACTGTTCAACGTTGCCCGTGGCGTCACACGAAGCGACGACCAACTTCCTGATAGATTGACGAAGGAAGGAGCACCAAAGGGACCATCGCCTGGTCAGGTGGTGGAACTAGACCAGATGCTTGACGAGTATTATGAACAAAGGGGCTGGAATTTAGAAAATGGTTTCCCCACAATGGATACTCTGAAACGCTTAGGTCTTGAAAAGGAAGGAAAAGCAGTCATCAAGTAGGAGTGGACATCACAATGGGGAAATTTCAGAGCAAGATGGATATCACAGTCTATGAGCACTTCAAGGACAAGAGCACTAAGCTCGTGTTTCTAATCCGCGAGTTGGAGCAGGTCTTAGGTAAGGAAAAAGCACACGAGATCGTTTCCAACTGGGCTGAGAAAAATGCAGTGAAAGACGTAAGCACCGTTGTGGACTCCTTAGATAGGCCGGTAGAATCCTTTGATGATGTTAAGGTGCTACTTAAGCACTGGGTAGATGCGCTCAACAAAGACAACATGGAGACTGTCGAGATTACTGAGGAAACGTCCACTAAATCTGTCTGCATAGTCACTGAGTGTATCTACGCTAAGGTATTCAATGACCTTGACGCACCAGATCTGGGATATTTGCTTCATTGCAAGCAAGACTTTCCAGCAACACCAGCCATTCATCCAAATATGAGATTGAAACGGTCTAAGACCGTTATGGAAGGACACGACTGCTGTGACTTCGAGTACTACTGGGAGTAAATGGATGCAGTTCCATCCAATGCTATCTGAGGAGTAGCTTAGTCAGATGCAGCACAGACATTCGTGACTGTGTCTTTCACACCATCGACCTTACGTAATGTATCCACGACAAATGAACTCAAAGACTCAGGCGTCTTGAAACCGCCTTTGATCAAGAGGTCATATGCACCATAAATCAAGTGGGCTTCCTCAACCTCTTCTAGGTCGCGAACATGGACTAGAACATCACGGGCCTTTGCCGACTCGATTTTTGCCATGATAAAGGCTGTAATCACAAATTTCACCCACCGAAAGACTACTTCGTGATAGTTCTCCTGTGGGAAACATAAAACTGTTCCTTCTCAGCAGCATATCCACTCCTCAGTACTTATTACTTGGTCTTGAAGGGCCGTTCGGGAACACTGGGAGTGTATCTGCAATGGAGGACAGCATTAGCCCCAATGTTAGAGAGGGCTGGACAGGCCCTGGACGACGCGATGGTGTAATAACGCCTCTCAAACCTGAGGACGATGCTCTGCACATTGAACTTGGGAAGAGGAACAACTTCGAGTGGTGGTATTTTGATGCGCATCTGGAAGGAGGATACACTGTTGTAGCCTTCTTCTATGCCGCTAATCCTAACCCAGGAATATCAGGAAAGACCGGCGTTGAATTAACACTGCTCAGACCGGACGGAAGAAAGACGCAGAGATTCATCGAATACGAACGTTCTCAATTCAAGGCTTCTCGTGAGATACCAGACGTGAGAATCGGGAAGAACTACATGAAGGTTGACTACTCTCAAGGGGACCTACCAGTCTATGAGATATTCTTGGATGAGGAAGAGCTAGGATTCCACCTCACATATCGGAGCCAAGTTCATGGTTGGAAACCGGGAGATGGTCATTCGCACTTTGGCGGGAAGGGATATTTCGCGTGGGTTGTCCCATTTGCAAGAGCAGCTGTTGAAGGGACCGTTCGTGACGGTGATGAAACGTTCTCTGTCACTGGCGTCGGATATCACGACCACAATTGGTTGAATTTCGCGTTCCAGAGAATAATAGAATACTGGATGTGGGGGAGAGTGTATTCTGAGAACTACACTATCTCATATGCGTACATCAAATGCAACAAGAGCGTGGATCATCACACTGTGAAGGTGCTAATGCTCGCGAAGAATCAAGATGTCATCCTTAGTACAGGAGAGTACGAGTTCATCCCTGAGGATTTTGAATTTAATGAGGATGCAAATCATTTCTACCCCAAGTCCTTGACCATAAGAGATCCCGAAAAACTAGAAACCGTGATGAAAGTCCAGAGAATCTTGGAGTCAGAGAACATGCTTGACAATTTCGGGGCACTTCTACGGTTCGCCGCTAGAAGGATATTACGACTCCAGCCAGGATACTTCAGACTGCTATCTGATTTCACTGTCAAAGTGAATCATGATGACAAGGTAGTAGAGGAATCTGGTACTACACTTCATGAAATCGTGGCCTTCAAGTCTATTCTGAAAGAGTGAGTATTACTCATGGATTAGGACACATCGCATGGAAATTGATCCGTAAATCACCTTTCCTGCTGAATGGCTGACTCGTTCCTGAAGCTGTTTCAAGGCAAGCACATAGAGTAGAGGGAGGTAGTGTTCATTTGCCCAGAATGCCTTTCCTGAGTTTGGCATGAGTTCGTAGTGGATTAGAGAGTGGTGATCATCCGCATCTATCCTGCCTGCAATATCCTCATCGAACTCGTATGCCCAAGGATACCCTACGTGGTTCATCCTCGCTAGAGTCAAATTATGTACAATGTTGCCACTTCCAATGATTAGGACTCCCTCTTTTCTTAGCTGAAGGAGTTCTCTTCCAAGGTTATAGTGTTCCTGTGGATCTAGTGCCTGATCAAGACTTAGCTGTAGCGTTGGAATGTCTGCTTTGGGATACATTCTCGTTAGTACAATCCAGGCGCCGTGATCCAATCCTCGTGATTCGTCGGGGTAGACGGATTTCGCTTTGACCGTTTCCTGGATTCTCTTAGCAATATCTGGGGCTCCAGGAGCTGGATAGACCATATTGTAGAGCTCTTCCGGAAATCCATAGAAGTCATAGATTGTTTCTGGGCGAGATGTTGTAGATACGAATATTCCACTTGATACCCAATGAGCGGAAATGCAGAGGATAGCCTTTGGCCTAGGTATCCGTGCAGCAAGATTCGCCCAGTTCGCTGCAAACTCATTGTTCTCAATTGCGTTCAAAGGTGATCCATGCCCAATGAAGAGCACTGGCATGAGAGATTCTGACTCTGTCATTGAACCAGCGTCAGCACAATCGTGTATTAAGGGCTAACATATGGCAAGACTAAATCCAACCTCTGCGTCTAAAGTAGAGCACCAAGACTAATGTGATGAGTAGCATTGCCATAAGGAAAACAGGGTACCCATAGATGAACTCCAGCTCTGGCATCCATGGCCAGTTCATTCCGTAAATACTTGCCATCAATGTGAGAGGGATGAAGATGGTGGAGATGACAGTGAGAACCTTCATCACTTCGTTCATCTTATTGCTCATGCTTGAGAGGTAAATATCAAGCATTCCTGTGATTCCCTCTCGATAGGTCTCTGCGAGATCGGTCACTCGAATTACGTGGTCGTAGAGGTCTCTAAGATAGACCTTGGTTGTTTCAGCGACAAGCTCAGTATCATCTCTGTTGAGAGCGAAGATTACCTCCCGAAGAGGCCAGATATACCTTCGAAGAGCCAATACCGTTCGCTTTAGCTTATAGATGCGACCAAGGACATCAGCGCTGGCGCCCTCAATAAGTTCATCCTCTAACTGCTCTATTCGCTCACCTACTTCTTCAAGGATCCTGAAGTAGTTGTCAACAACAACATCCACAAGAGCATACCCAAGATAGTCAGGACCATCCTTTCGGATTCTCCCGGTTGGTCTCCTAAGCCTATTCATAATTGCTTCAAAGATGTTCTGGGAAGACTCCTGAAATGAGAGAAGGACGTTGTTCCCCAATATGATGCTTACCTGCTCGGAAACAACACGTCTATCCTCTCCGATGCTGTCGAAGAATCTTAGGACTAAGTAGACCTTATTCTGCAACACCTCAACCTTGGGACGCTGACCTACACTTGGGATGTCTTCCAGAATCAGTGGATGAATGTCATAAGTTTCTCCCAGATACCTGAGAATCTCTAGGTCATGAACTCCATTTACATGGACCCACTTCACATTCACTGACTCATGGGGAGGGTCGCAGTCTTGCATACTGTCTGCATCGTACTCGCTCATCTCACCTTCATTGTACTCAACAATCTCAATGGTGACCTTCTCAGTCCGCTCGATTCCTGTATGTACAGGAGTTCCAGGTGGAAGACCTACTTTGCTTGTTCCATCCGGCATGAAACACCCATCCAGCGCTGTTTAACCTATTTGACGAACTGCTACGTCTACATAAGAATCCATACTGTTGCTGATAGTAGATATCAGTCGACAGAACTATCACTAGGTTTCTCTCACCCCATCAAGGAGCTGATTTGTTGGGTTCCATAAGCAGTGTTAGAAGACTGATCGATGAGCAGCACTTCCCTCTCTGGGGAATTGCTGGTTCGATAATTGGACTCCTCTTCATCCTTGGGTCACAAATACCCTACACAGGAAGCGAGGGTGAGCCTTTCTCAATGTTTAACCACTTTGTATCAGAGCTTGGAGAGATTGGGGTCTCTGAGTTTGCATTACTCTTCAACATAGGAATGATTCTCGCGGGCATTATCTTCATCCCATTCATGATTGGACTAGGACTTCACATGGATAATATCATCTCAAAGATTGCAGGAGCAGTGGGTGTCTTCTCCGCCGCATCGATTTCTCTGGTTGGAGTATACCCAATGAACTACCTTGAAGCTCACACACTATGGGCGATGTCTTTCTTCCTAAGCGGAATGGTGATGGTAGTGCTATGGACAATAGCTATCCTAATCCAAAAGGATGTGAAGATACCAAAGGAGTTCTCAATGGGCGGACTCATCAACTTCGTAATCTTCTTCCTCTTCCTCTACGGGCCTTGGGAATCATTTTCCGATCTCACCACCCGTCCAGACATCTGGATGGTGCCTACTCTTGAATGGGGAATATACTTTGCAATCATTGGATATTTGCTTGTCATGGCAGTCTATGTGTGGAGGGGGCAGCAGAAATCCTCTGCAGGACCTTGATTCTCTACTCCAGGAGTAAGGAAACTCTGCCGGGCAAAGCGAATCGAGCCTTGTTCTGCGGGTCATAGTCTGGTTTTGCTGCGTCGTGGATGGTCACATCCATGCCAATCTCTGAAGAGATGTATGTTGCCGAGTCCTTCAGTACTG
Source organism: Candidatus Thorarchaeota archaeon (assembly GCA_016839605.1). GTDB lineage: Archaea > Asgardarchaeota > Thorarchaeia > Thorarchaeales > Thorarchaeaceae > SMTZ1-83. The sequence continues at coordinate 22,644 of JAEOTX010000159.1, forward strand.
CCATCTCTTCCTTGGCGTTCATTGAATGGTCCCACAGTCCATTTTCTTTCGCGATTCTGTCCACGATTCCCTTGACTTGTTTCCCATGAGTTCGAAAATCTGGATTTGACATCAGGTGTTTCATGATGTCTCCAACAATCAAAGAGATTTCCTTGGTTCTGATGCTATTCATTGCTTGGAACATCCATTCTGGAGCCACATAGATGTGTACAGCAGACGCCTTCTTGTCCTTCAGCAATTTGACAATCTCCCGGATATCGCGCACAGTAGACTCTACAACCGTATGTGCCATCTCAGCAGACGGGTCTATCAATTTCTTGTCCGCCTTTGGCCAATCAGCCAAGGACACGTATCCATCTTGGTTCATCTTGGACCAGAACTCCTCGCTGACATGAGGGGTCATTGGAGCTATCAAACGAACCCACCGATCACACACGTAAGCCATTGTACCATCGCGTTCCTCTTTAGAAACCTCGGTGCGATTCACGTAATGATTGACTGTTCGAATCATCTCCGACATGACTGTTATCGCATAGTCTCGGATACGGAAATTATCCATGTAGTCAGTACACTCTTGGACAATTGAGTTTACACGAGAAAGAATCCATCTAGTGATCCCTGTTGGCTTGTCTTTCTTTCTGTATATCTTAGGTGTCTTCGTGGAATATTTCTTCATGATTTCGCTGAACTGTCTGATACGATTCCTTACAGCTGGAACATCGCGCTCGCGCCAGTCCATGATACTTCCGGGCTCTGCAGCTGATACCGCATAGGTTCGGAAAACATCAGCGCCGTATTTCTTGGGCATCTCTCCGAGAGGCAATGTGTTGCCCTTGCTCTTGGACATCTTCCCTCCCTCCATGTTCATGTGTTCATTCAGACTGATGCATTGAATCCAATGTTTCTTCGGGAATATCGCAGCATGATGAAAGATTGCGAAGCTCAAGTGGTTTGATATGTGGGAGGGAGCTGTGTGTCGCTGGTCATTTGGATACCAATAGAGGAATTCATCGCGCATCGAATTCAGTATGTCGGATGAAACCTCTGTTTCCTGTGCGACCTTCTCAGCTTTTCCTTTTCCTAGAAAAACATAGTCAAAGAAACTCAGTGTTAGTTGTTCTGGCTTCAGCTTGTTCTGATTGATCTTGTGAGCAATCGTGTAGAATGCCATATAGATAGTTGAGTCGGATAGAGCTTCTATAATCCACTCGGGATCAAAGGGCAGCGGAGTCCCAATGCCTCTTCTTCTTGCACACGGTCTCTGGGCTAACCAGTCGAAAGTTGACTCGAACATGATCCTGAAGTTTTCAGGAATTATGCCCATCATTTTCAAAGCATCCCAAGCCTTATCCTTCCACCCTGGGCTCTCATAATCCAAGAACCATTGCCCAGCCAAAACTGCGACTTGTACATCAGTTCCACACTTGCAGACAACAGGTCGTTCGTCAGGTTCGTAGAACACGTCACCTCGATTCTCCGACTTCAACCATTTAATGATATCATCCTTGACTCCGCTTACTTGTCTTCCAGAGAATGGCCCACAGTTATCCATCATGACTCCTTCATAGAACTCAGCCTTGTAGACTTCTTGAGTCGCCTCTTCCAACTTCTCCTTGTCTTTCTGTGACGATACTCCCAGCTTCTCAACAACATCCTTTGTTAGAAACTCGCTCCCTCCCTCGATTTCAATCATAATGACGACATCAATCCCTCGGACGTCATCAGCAGATATCCCATAGGCTTGCAATTCCGTTGGATCTTCCCATAAGTCCCGTAAGGCGATATAGTCGAAGGGTGCATGACCAGGGACAGAATAAACAACTCCGGTTGCATTGTCTACATCCACGAAATCTGCAGGAAGAATCGGTATGTTTCGACCATCGTGAATCGTCTGGCACGACTTGCCGACAATCTTGGAGCCAGGAAATGTGTCCAAGATCTTAACTTCCTTAGCCTGCAGTTTCAACTTCTCTGCAGCTGTGGATGAAACAATCCAAAGCTCACCATTAACGTCAGCTTTGACGTACTTTGCTGTCGGATTGATCCACAAGTTGGTTATGCCAAAGGTTGTTTCAGGTCGCAAGGTCGCTGCTACTAGGAATCCATCCTCAAAGGGATATTTGAGGCTAGTGAACTCCTTGACTTTCGCAGTATTACCCTCCTTTATGTCATCCTCACCGACTGGATTTCCGCAATTGGGACAATACAACAGCGGATGAGCGCCCTTTTGGATGTAGCCCGAGTCCATCAGCTTTTGATACTGCCACGTGATAAAGCGGTTATAGATATCATCACCCGTTGTGAATTTGCGACGCCAGTCTATGCTGTAGCCGAGTGCTTTGAAGTCAGCCGAGATTGTTTCTGTGAAGAACAAGACTGTAGCCCAAGGATCTGTGAACTTCTTCACCTGGGCGTTGACCTCTTCCTCACTATCTAGATAGACGCGAAGATCGCGTCTGTACTGTTCAATGGCATCCTCATCCCCTCTTTTGACTCTGTCCACCATACCGAAAATGGGTGTGCCTGTAATATGAGATGCCATTGGATACAGAACGTTGAACCCCTGCATTCGCTTGTATCGCGCAATTAGATCTCCCACGGTGTAGGTTCTTCCATGTCCCATATGCAATGCACCGTTGGGGTATGGATAAGGCACAGTCAGGAAGAACTTCTTTCGGTTTGGGTCGGGATCTACTTCGAAGATACGATCCTTCTCCCATTGTTTCTGCCACTTCTTCTCAATCTTGGCTGACTCGCTCATGTGTGAATGCCTCTGTTTAATATTGAAGTGCTATTGGAGCCGTAACTAGTATCCTCTATAAAGGACACGCAAAAGTCAATCGTTCTAATAGTCGAGAACGCAATCCATCCTGGCTCACTCAAAGCTGTTCACGTGACAGTCCCTTATTAGAGCTTTGGGCAACTTGATTTGGCCATGACCTATGAGCCGCCAAGGATAGAGTGAAAAGGAATATCGAATTCGCCCGGCCTATGGGAGACAGTTGGACGCGAGCATCCAGTTCCGAATATATCGACATACATGAGAAGCTATTTCCATATCAGCGCGTCCTAGAGTTCTTTGAGGAAGTCGAGTCAGAGTATGAAGTCCTGAAATATTGCAGTGGTGCGAATGAAAGGGGAAGGTGGATTTTCCAGATTTATAGTATCGAGTTTATCGAAGAAGTAGCAGACCTTCTGAAGGGCTTTCAAATGGCTGGAAATCCACATGGGACCATCCTTGAGGTAATGAGTGGAGACGGGAAGCTCACGGAGTTCTTGAAACCCCTAGTA
>JAEOTX010000160.1 GCA_016839605.1 Candidatus Thorarchaeota archaeon
CTCCAGTCAACGAAGCAACAAGCCCATGCTCATTCATTCCGTCGTGTCGTCCATAAAGAAAAGCTGTGAAGCCAATATGACTGGCCTTTCCCGTTGCTCTTGTTGTGCATAGTACACAATCATCCCTTGTTGTGTCATAGTCATAATTCCTTCCAAAATAGCTGTGGCCATTCTCAGTGACGTTTGAGAGAACTGCAACCTGTGAACATGCATTCATAGAAGGAGAGCCTAGACTTAAGCTCCAGTATGGAATCATATCTGCTGAAACATCAAGAGCATCTGCAACTCCCTGGAGTTCATCTGTAATCCCTGGGCAGGCTCTTTCATAGTAAGTTCTCAGAGATTCAAAATCCTCAAAACCATATTTCAAAGGTTCCAGCTTTTCAGACACATATCGTTTCAGACGGTCTTTGTCATGTCTTATGTATTCAGCAAGCTGTTGTCCGATCTCATAATGTGTTCCCTCGAGAACTATATGATGGAACTTTACTTCTTCAATGCGATATCCAGAATTAGTCATTGTCCTACTTCCCAGCTAGATTGCGCTCTGTGAGTAATCAGTTCCTTATCTAGCTTATGGTAAGCGTAAATCAAAAAATAAACAGCCATATCGCTTAATTTAATTAAATTAAGGGTATGGGCGTTATTTAAATTCGTCAAAACGGATGTTTTGAAAGCGTTAAATTCAATTGTATCAGTGAAGTCACTTCAGGTCACTCATACTGCACCTAATCGCCTGCATATCAAAATCATCTGTGATAGCGTTCATTTCTGTATCAGATGGCCGATTCTCAAAACACTTGGCAGCTTCAAGCATCTTAGGTAGAAGTCGTGTATCACCTGCTGTAATCAGAAAGCTGTCCGGAAGACCCAATGACCAATGCACTGACTTGTTGATGGCATCTTGAGTGTCTAACGGTTCATAGAAATATGTGTTGTAAGTCTGAGAACGGCTCCCCCATGGCCGTCTAACAATGGATTTGATAGTTTGCACTGCAACCTTGCGCCTACTACACAACTCAACTAACTCATTGAAGTCAGCTGCGTATCGGGGATTCTGTATCTGCAGATAGTTGTAAGGCAATAAGACAGCATCAAAATCAAACCGCTCCAGACTGCGTTTGTGCATAGCTGGCGCTTTGTCACCATGGCCTGTTACGCCCAGAAAACGTACCAAGCCTTTGTCACGCGCTTCAATGAAAGCCTCTAAGGCGCCCCCAGGGCCCATCACTTTTTCCCAACCTACCGGATTGGTCAGGCCATGCATCTGCCAAAGGTCGACGTAGTCGACGCATAGCCGTTCCAAGGATCGCTTCAGGTCGTCCAAAGCATCTGTACGAGAGCGTCTGCGGGTTTTGGTGGCAATAAAGAAGTCATCTCGGTGCTTGGCCAGCCAGGGTCCAATGACCCTCTCTGCGTTGCCGTATATGGGGGCTGTGTCAATATGATTCACTCCGTATTCTTGCAGATGCGCCAAAACACTATCCGCTTCGGCCTGTGCTGCATTGCTGAGTGCATAGCCGCCGAAGATGACACGTGTGCTTTGGTGTCCGGTGCGGCCAAAAGGTAGTTTGGAGATCATCTATCAATACCACCACGAATTTGGATTACTCGACATGAGATATTGAATATGGGTCTTTCACTCACAGCAGCCGAGTGTGAATGTACATGAATAGCAGGTATCAGTCTAACCGAAACCTAGGCTTGCCACCAAATCGTCGATGATCTGTTTGATTGGGTCTGCGAAAAACATCAGAAGGAAAATGACAACGAAAATGGATATCATGATTACCCATCTCATGTACCTTTCCCTGCGCTGATCTGAGAAGTTGCGAGCTAGCTCTGTGAGGTCCCTAGCCCGAGTCCGATAATACCACGCAAGGCCCCGATTAGTGATAGAATAGCGCCCTTTTTGTTCAGCGAGGAGGCCACTCCTCTCGGCCTGCCTTATATTCTTAATAATGCCCCTCTGTTTTATGTTGTGGAACCCAATCACGGCCTGAACATCATAGTACCGGTGACCGACGCTGACTCCTCTGAGAAAATTGTGCTCAATTACGTCTGCTTCCTTTGGCCCAGATGCGAGCCTTCCGAGAACCCAATACGTTATGAGGTCCTCATACATCTCGTTTGCGCCGAGACGAATTGTGTCTACATCAATCTCGTCACCTGCAGCTTGTAGTTCTATGAAGGTAGATATGCCCTCCCAAAGGATAATCCCGGATATCGCAAGCGCAACTAGCCCGTCTACAAAGTAATATCCGAAAATCGAAAAAGTGAGACCAATCATAACACCGAGGGCGACCTTGATGTGGGAGGTGTCCTCTTTGGCGTCCCCAATTAGAGCAAGATTCCCTGAATTTCGCCCGACCATCACCTTCATCCAGATGAGGCCCTTGTTGATTATTATGGACAAGAACTCTACATAATATGCCTGAATCGACCATTGAACGGGTTCATTTGACAGTAGACCAGCAATTGCACCCACTGCAAGCAGTGCCCCAGTCATTGTCATAACTATAATGATTGCTAGAGTGCCAAATCTATCCCGATTGTACTTGATGCTTAATGCGATTATACCTACAACGATAAGATCTGTCAGATTCTCAATACCTTCATTCAATATAGCATCACTTTGAATTGACAGGCCAATCCAAATCTTCACTGAAGCTAGGAGAAGCAGAGCAAGTGTAGAGAGAAGAAGTACAGTACGCTCCGTAAGGAAACGTCTCATCCAGTACCCCTGATGAACTATCTCAAGCCTACCGTATCGAATCGTTTCGCGTCCACGATGACTGAGACAATAACGGCTTTCAGATTCTTGGATTAGGTCGTCATTCAAACCATGCTGGATGGCCTCATCAATGTCGATTGACGTCATAGTGGGTCGTCGAAGTCTGAGTGCAAATATGCCGTCCAGATGGTCATAGAGTCCTTCCCGTGTGTTGATTCCTTCTTGAATTGCACATAGTATTGCATAGAGAAGTGAAGTGGCCGGATCGCTCCTTAGAATGCTTCTAATTGGGAAACCGTGGCGTCCACCTCTGATTTCTTGCTGGCTGAAACTCCAGAGATCTCTAAATGGATCAGCGGAATCATCAATCACTGGCGTATCAGACACTCCAACGCCTCCATTCGACGCGAATTAGTGAATGGTACATCGATGCTCTGCTAAGTATCTTATGCAAAATGACAATGGGAGAAGGAGTGGACCATTATTTGATACGAATGGTGGTTTCTGTTGCCTAGATAGATAGTTAAAAGCCTGAGCATCTCAATAGCATCTCGAAAAGACAATGTTCTCTGGATTACACCTCCTCCTCACATACAAATGCAATTTTGAATGTGACCACTGTTTTGTATACAGCCATCCTCATGCAGCAGGCGTGATGAGAATATCTGATTTACGGGAAATCCTCGATGAAGCAGACAGACTTGGGAACATCAAGTGGATATACTTCGAGGGCGGTGAACCATTTCTATATTATCAGACGATGCTATGGGGACTACGTGAAGCTAAGCAAAGAGGGTTCAAGACTGGCATTGTGACAAATTCCTATTGGGCAACCTCGGTTGAAGATGCGAGAGAATGGCTTCGTCCAATCTCAGAGATGGGCATTGATGACCTCTCAATCAGCGATGACCTCTATCACTATGGTGAAACCGAGGAGAATCTTGCAAAATACGCTCATGAGGCTGCAAAAGAACTCGACATACCAGTAGGCAAAATTGCCATTGAAGACCCTAAAGATACCTTGAAAGAGATCAAGTGGAAAGGAAAACCAGTCACTGCAGGCAGTGTGCAGTTCAAAGGCCGAGCAGTAGAGAAACTCACTGAAGGACTTCCAAGAAGGCCTTGGACAGAGTTTATCGAATGTCCGGACGAGGATTTCACCAATCCCGGTAGAGTGCACATCGATCCATTTGGCTATGTTCATCTCTGTCAGGGTATTGCACTGGGCAATATGATAAAGACTCCCTTGCATGAACTAGTAGCAGCCTATGACCCAAATGCGCATCCAATCTGTGCACCGCTCCTCAAAGGTGGTCCAGCAGAACTCGTTAAGACGTACAATGTAGAGCATGAAGAGGGCTACATTGATGAGTGCCATTTGTGCTACTCTGCCCGATTGAAACTGAGGGATAGATTCCCTGAGATTCTCGCCCCAGATGTGGTCTATGGAGTCTAGTCCCACAATGTTTCTAGTTGGTCTGCTCTTGGAATCTTGATTCTATACTCTCTTCTACAAGAAATCAATTCAAAGGTCAGTCCTTTCCGAACTATACCCACCATGATGCACGGCAGTTTGAAAGAATAGAAGCTGAATGCTGCTGCGGTCATGATGTTCCTATCTACTGTTACCAACACAATAGGAAATCCGGGGATCGCCATCATTCCATGAGTTGGGTTCTCCTCTTTCTTCATGAACAATCAATCCTACCGACTGCAATAGGATGAATGAGGATTAAGAATCTAGCGAAGAATTACCCACTCTATTTCCAACTCTTCCAAGTCCCGAGTCCAAGTACAGTGGTCTTCCATTCAGACCAATCCCAAGACAGACCGTCCTCCTAAATCCCGAATCAACTATCATGTCTATTCCTTCATGTATCGCAAATAGTATTGCATAGAGAAGTGAAGTGGCCGGATTGCTCCTTAGAATGCTTCTAACTGGGAAACCGTGGCGTCCACCTCTGATTTCTTGCTGGCTGAAACTCCAGAGATCTCTAAATGGATCAGCGGAATCATCAATCACTGGCGGCTCAGACACTCCAAAGCCTCCATTCGACGCGAATTAGTGAATGGTACATCGATGCTCTGCTAAGTATCTTATTCAGAGTGACAACTGTGGAATATTACCTAGGGATGACTATCAGTGGGGGATGGATTATGCCCCACGGCGGCGCCACCTATTCCTGATCACTTCGTTTTCGTGATTATCCATAATAAGGCCAATAGGCACGCACACGTTGTTTCTTGGCATGATAGAGATCATCGGCTGCCTGTCTTTGTTTCTTAATCTCAAGCGCCTTTTCTCTCAAAATGCCATCTAGACTGGCGTCAAGTTCATCCTTTGATACTGAGAGCTTTATCGACTTATCTATTGAAACTATGACCTCGAAAGGTACTATGATGTCAACATC
>JAEOTX010000019.1 GCA_016839605.1 Candidatus Thorarchaeota archaeon
CCTAGGTTGGCAGATGGCATCCACGAAGAACCTTCTACAGACTCTCGAAGATGACAAGGGAATTACTGCTGCGGTTGGTTTTGACAGCATAGATAATATGGTGATGATATGGCCCGTAATTGCAGACTTCAGACTCCTTGATATTGACACTCTGGCACAGGCGATACATGAAAGAGTTCTGCAAACTGGAGCAACCAAGATTGTTTTACCAATTCTAGCAACGGGTCAGAGAGAGCTAGTAGAAAGGATAGCTGATCTATTCAGCGGAAAAGTGTCGACAAGTGAGGCTTCGCTTCTGAGAAAGCAGTTGTAGCTAGTTGTGGAACTTAGTGGGAAACGCTTTTGTGAACGTATCTAATGAGCGGGGCAGGTCCTCTTATGTCCACACTCAAGCTCAAAAAACATGCAGACGGAATTGTCTTAGACTATGGCCATGTCAGACTTGCACTGGACACTGGCATTAAGGGAGAGACCACTCTTCTCACACATGGACATACTGATCATCTCAGAGGAGTGGAAAAAGCCCATAGAGTCGTAGCAACAAAAGCGACAATAGATACACTTGGAGCTAGAGGATATGGAGTCAAAGGAAGAGTGGAATTGCTGGAATACAACCAGCGGATCGGACAACTCGGAGTTGTAGTGACCGCTATCAATGCAGGGCATGTTTTGGGTTCTTCGATGTACCTTATGGAATTCGATGAGGGACTCTCTGTTCTATATACTGGAGACTTCAATGTAGTGGACAGCATGGTGCATAGAGCAGCATCTCCTGTGTCAGCAGATGTGCTGATTACTGAAGCGACCTATGGTACACCAGAGTGGGTGTTCCCATCACGCAAGAGCATCTATAATGATATCTTGACAACAACAACCGAAGTTATTGAGAATGAGCGAATACCCGTTTTTCTTGCATACTCACTAGGAAAAGCCCAGGAAGCGATTGCACTTCTTCAATGGGGAGGATTCAATGTTGTTTCAGGAAATCATAGAATTGACGAGGTCTGCAATGTCTATAACCAACACGGGAGTGATTTGCGACATACCTCCTTGAAGCAGGGAGATGCAAAGAATCTGTTTTCAGATGGCTGCGCAATCGTCAGTTCGTCATTTCATCACACGCGAAATAATGTCCGAGCCGCCCTGGGAGACCGAGCTGCTAACAGAGTCATCAATAGAATGGAACACTACTCACTTTCTGGATGGACTCTTAGTGACTCCAGTAAGACAGGGTTCCCTCTAAGTGCGCATGCTGATTTCAAAGGCTTGAAGAAGTTTGCAAAGAAGGTCAATCCGAGAGTAGTCTATTGCTTCACAGGAAATGCATCACAGTTCTCGGGACACCTCGTCGATGATGGACTGAACGCAGTCCCGCTGGAATAGGTGAGGAAAAATGGAGAAATTCATGTCGGAAATGGTTGAGCCAATTCATGCAGATTCCATGTTTTCTGTTTCGTATTCAGGAGAAATTCATGAACGTCTTTGCTACGAGTATCTAGATCCAGAGGGGTACTATAAACGAGTTGTACGTGATGACGACTTACTCAGAGCTGAAGTTGTCAAGCTTGTTGATAACATGCAGCATTTTCTGGATAGAGAAAGAGTTGAGATCAATAAGCAGAGAGTGAGGTCTCAAGTCAGCTATGCAGATATCTTCCTCAAAGGAAGCTCCGAGGTCGTATCGGTCGTGTACCTTATCGATTTTGCCACTCGATTTAAGCCAGCCATTAATCAGATAGAGACATGGCTCGAAGAAGAAGAGGCACCTTATGATTTCGAGATTCTCTGGCGGTTCCCAGTTGGCACAGAGATAATTGAGATAGACACGATGCTGCAATATGAGGTCTATGAGGATGTGGTCACGCTTTGGGCATTCGAAGGCGAGCAGGTTGGCGGGTATGAGCGGATGGAATTCAAGCTACCTGTGGAAAGACTTGACACTAGAGCAAAAACCGCTCAAAAATAGGATGTGAGTGGGAATGGGCTGGGGAACATAGTGATTCAAACGTTGAACACGTTACAGCTGCTTGGTTTTCTGATTCTAGGACTTGGAATCCTTCTGATTGTTGCTGGCTGCGTTGCAGGAGGGCGGGAAGTCAAACGATCTGACGAAGGGGTTCGCAGTGAGAGCAAAGGAATGATCCTCATAGGACCGATTCCCATTGTTTGGGGCTTTGGGAGTAAAGGCTGGCTTATCGCAGGTGCAATTGGAGTCATCATCATCGTTGTATGGATCCTTGGGTGGCATTAGCCAGTCCACCCGCATTCAGGGCAGGTTGTTCCACCTATTGTACGAACAATCTTTCCATTGACCAAGCATTCGGGGCATGTACCAAGACCCTTTTTGCAGGTGGGGCATTCATTCTTATGGTTGAGGCCTCTAATGCATGTGATTGTCCCACAAGACTGACACTTTATAGCATGGTCATGACAGAATTCGTTTCTGCATCGGTCACAACGAATTTTCGACTTAGCACGACATACAGAGCACGTTTTCGCCATTTGATTCGTCACGCCCTTGAGGTCTGGCGGGAAAATGCGATAGATAAGTGTAGTCCCTTTTCGAGTATGTATGTAATACGCATAGAGTACTAAACCTCATAGAGAGTTGACTCCACGATTCCTAGGAGAAGACTATGATTTTCCAATGTAGGAACTGCGGTAAAACTTCTGGGGACATCGACATGGTCCTTGATGGCGCTTGTGCTTGTGGGTGTTCTCATTTCAAACTGGCAACTGAAAATCCCCGCGATCTTCCACACGATCTATCAGCGAAAGAAGCCATCAGAAGGGATCTACACTATTGGCTGGACCTGAACCTCGATTCGATGGATTCAGAGGCAGTTGGCGATATCAGAGTAAGATTCGAGATTGGTAAACCTGAAGATTAACTCTATTCCAGCTTACCATCTTTCTCTGTTTCCAAGGGTCGTTCAATCTTAGCGATTTGGCCATCTACCTCTACAGTGATATCAGTCTCTCCTGCAACCTCAGCAATTCTGCGGACTGCTCTGAGACTGTGAATCAAAGAGTCAAGCCAAGAGAAGATATCACCAGGGTAAGCCCACAGCTCGAAATCCTTTCTCAATAAACGAGCAATCCCAGACGGATTTAGTCCTTCTTTCCTCTGACTGACTATCCATCGACCAAATGCGATTTTGCCGTGATCACATTCAGGATATTCTTTACATCCACAGTTGAAGAATTGGCTTATCCACCGGGAGAATATCTCAAACACCCATTTAGGCAACCGTCCAGCAGCACCATGACTTCCACTAAGACTGGTGACATCTGAAAATATGCCAGAGAATAATCTAGTCGGCATGAAGGTTCTGAATGCGGAATTGACTTCTGCTTGAAGCTTGTTTGTGAGATATACATTCTGAAGAGGATCCAGTGATATGGCCATGTCGAGTACATCATGCCGACCAGCCATCTTCTGAATGTCATATCCTTGGCTCGGTGTTAGAAATGAAAGCGAGGTGGCTCTTCCCAGTTGCGTGGGATACGCTCCGCCCTTGCGGATTCGAATCATGTGTTTTCTAACTAAATGCTTGAGTGCATCTGAGGGTGGAACTGATGATGAGAGCATCTTCATGTACGAACGTGCAATGTCCTTCAGATCAACAAGCCCGGTTGAGCAGATTGTAGCAAGGATTTGTTCCGCACACGCCTCTGTGTCAGCAAATGGTTCAACGTCTTCTATATCCCCACGGAGTAGCTTTGCCGCAACTTCATCTTCATAACCATCCAGCCCCGCATGGTACTTCTTTTCCGGCTGAACCAAAAGATAAACTCGGCCACGGTCATGTTTGCCCAACCGACCCGCACGACCAAGCATCTGCTCAAACTCCGCCGTGGAGAGCCATTCAGCCCCCATTGCCAATGATTCAAAGATGACCTGTGACGCGGGAAGATCAACTCCAGCACCAAGAGCAGCTGTAGTCACAACACACGCATACCTTTGTTTAGCATAGGCTCTCTCAACTCTTCGTCTTTGGGAATACGACAATCCACCATGATATATTGTGCTTGAAACCCTGTGCTCGTGTAGCCAATCACTAAGAGAGTGTGCTCTTCTTCTTGAGAAAGTGAATATAATCGACTGACCCTTGTTGCCTGCACTACTCTTATGCCTGAATTCTTCCTTCACTAGTCGTTGTATTATCCTCCGCTTGTCATCTTCAGTCCTCGCGAAGACCAAGTGCCGTTCAAGAGGAACAGGGCGGCCGGTATAATCAACCAAGTGTAGACCGAGTTCTTTGGCTAGTTGGTCAGGGGATCCTACTGTAGCGGATAGGGCAAGTATCTGGGCTTTTGGAGCATGGAATCTGAGTCTAGAAATAAGACCATCAAGTTCTGGTCCCCTTTCAGGGTCTGCAAGCATCTGAATCTCATCGATTACAACTGTTCCAATCTGGCCTAGCTTATCGGAATCCCCAGATCTGAAGAGTAAGTCTAGAGCCTCATAGGTGGCACATATGACATCAGCCTTGGCGACCTCAGTATCAACAATGACACGCTCTTCCCTTCCAACATCAAGTCGGGACATCCCTACTCTAATGCCAACTCGCACTCCGAGCTTCCTGTAGCGCTTCCTGAATAGCTCATATTTCTCATTCGTCAGAGCTACCAAGGGCGACAAGTAAATCATCTTCTTCTTCTGCATAGCTTGTGGAATTCCAGCTAGCTCGGCAAGTAAGGTCTTCCCAGAGGATGTTGATGACACAATTAGAAGACTGGCTCCTTGTAGGAGTCCGGCATCTAGCACCATCTCCTGAACAGGCAGAAGGCGCTCTAGTCCTTCAGATAGAAGGACCTTGATTATCTCGGCAGGAATGGGAAGTGAGTCTATCTTCTTACCTTTTCCGAGTTCTTCAGCGGGAATCTGATCAAAAAGAGTTAGGTCGGTCTCTCTCGCAGGATCAAAGTTTGGCGAGAGCACCTCGAGCAAACGTGGCACTGATTTAACAGTTGAGAGCTGCCTTTCAAGATGCTGAACCATAATTCGTGACAAATTGACTCCCATATTCTTTAGATCAGTTCGCAGATCGGTTCTAGCACAAGTTGTACAAGAAACTTCAGTTTCCGAAACCTTCACCGCGTTCCGACGAGTTAGAACTGTAAGTCGATTGCCTCGCACGCAACTCTCACAGACTGGAATGATACGAGGCTTGGGTGTGTTCAGTCGCTTTAGTAGATCTGCAAGGTTTTTCATGAAGGAGGGCTTTTGAGACCGTGGAACGATTATGTTCTTAGCTTTCCTTATGATCTCATGCGCTTCTTTTGGTTGATAATAGACTGGCTTGTTGTACTTGACAAACCAGAATCGCTTGATTTCAAGAAGGCCTGATTGCTTGTATCCATACTCAACCATTCCAGCTAGTTTAGATCTTTGTCTATCTAAGAGAACATCCGAGAACACTTCAGCCCGAGTAGTCATATCCTGCCTGCCAGCACGAAATAGAATCGTGTAAGGCTTAGCAAGCTGCTTCTGAATGTCCGCATCAGCTACTTCCAACGGAGAGTCCTCGACATTAGGAGCTGAGGATGCATCAAAGACTCTTTCGGTGCAATCACGTCTCGAAAATGAAAGCCTCTTCGTTTTCCTTCACTTGCATAAGTGTTGCATCGTATTCATCTCTCATCGCTTCGATCCCTGTTTTGGTATCGATTCCTGCCTTCTCAACTATCATCCAGTCAGACATTATCTCAATGTCAACAAAGCTGCTGAACTTGAGAAAAGGTGTAGCCATCACCTTAAGGCGATCAGCTTGGATATAGCCCCGCTTTTCGAAAGATTCAGCAAAGGGTCGATACATTGGGCTATTGGTACCAGCAAGGATGAATCTAGCGCGTTGTACTCCTGAAACATGTGACACGTCTATCTTTTTTATCATCTCATCATAATGCACTGTCTGAGGAACACTCCCTCTCTGCTCAACTTTCGCAAGTGGGTCAGCTGCCATGACATTCCCCTTCTCGATAACAAGCTTACGGATGATAGTGACAATCTCTTCCTGTTTCTTGGTGCCGAGAGGATCGATGACTTCTGGATTGATAATATCAACCACAGGAACAGGTTCATCATACCTCAATTGAGTAGGATCAAAGATGAGTGCACCAAGCTTCTCTACAACATCAACACGAATGTTTCCACTTACTGCAGTCCCTTTGAATATGCCAGGTCCGATTAATACTGATAGTACTTTGTCTTCGCGAATAACTGACCATAACTGTCGCGAAACCATGAGGGCTTTGCCAGTCAAATCAGTCCCTTTTAGAACTCCGATATTGAAATCATAGGCCTCGACATCTAGAAGCCAGTATAGCGCTTCATTTGTCATTCTTTGACCTCCCCATATGAGTAAATGGTGATATAATCGAGAATCTGCTTGGCAGCAACCTCTTCCTGCATCTCCACTGAGACTCCTGTGATTTCTGCTTGATACCTATCGATTAATTCCTCCATGGGAACATCTTCCAGATGGAGACGGTCCTCTAGCTCTTTCAGTACACGTTCGACTCCTTCAGAAACTGCACTCCCTTGATGCTTCAAGAAGCGGAGTACTCGACCAATCCTGTCCATCAGGAATTCCTTACGCTCCACCTCAGGTCTCCTTTTGGCTAAAAGAACATCCCGCTCCAGGAAGTCAAATGGAGAACTGAGGTCTGGTTCGGCCTTATTGCCTCGGGTCGATGCTGCACCCACGGCCACATACGCAGACTTATCGCCCCTTCCTATTTTTCTAGGCGCGATGTGAACTAATAGATGTGCAGCAGCCTTTATGGACATCTCATCGAATGGTTTTCCTAAAGCTTCAACCAATTCATTCAATCTCTTGGTTGACTGGTCTACGGTAGCAGACTCTGAAGTGTCTGAAGAGAGAATCACACTGAGCTTCCTGAAGAAGGCCTGACTACGTCGCTGCAGATGTGACAGCTTCCCCTTGAGTGTACTTCTCTTCCATTTTGTAATAGCTAGGCCAAAGAACATCAACATGTCTTCACTTGTGGACTTCTTATGTTCGTTCAACCATGCCTCTACAAGGGGGGCGACAAAGGTTTCAGCCACTTTGCTACGCGACCATATAAGCGCAACAGCTTTCTCAACTGCGGGAGAATCTTCCTCCAAGAATCCCTCGGAATTAGCTAGCTCCCGAACCTTCATCTCCATTTCTCTGATGAACTTGCCATAGATATACTCTATCCATCTTCCTTCTGCGAGAGCAAACTCCATGACGTTCCCAGGCAAGTTGGGAACTTCTTCGCCAACAGATGCAAGACGCTCAAGCTCAGCTGAGAGAAGATTGACCGCCTCTCTTGCGTTAAGTATTCCATCCATGTCAATGATGTACGCCAATGATGCAATCTGAAAAGGGCACGACATATTATCTGCAAGTTGCTGAGCCTCACTAGTCGGAATTCTACGCGATCGCTCACGAAGATCAGCATGGGTCTCGGCAAACTCCTGGACTAACCTCTGGCGGGATTCCACAGCAAGTTTCTCGAGATCGGGATCTTGTAGCAATTGAAAACTCCTCTATCAGGCGTTGTGATTAGAGACGGCTTATAGTCTACCAGCAAGACCTCAAAAGGAGGGCAAATAATTGTTATGTGGACCAATGTAGCGTGAGCATCAATTGGAACCCAATATATCCGAGGTTTCTCTCAAATCAGGCTAGATGCCGCCAGCGAGAAGGAAGAAGTGAATACCAAAGCCAATCAGAATAGCGCCCAGAATCAAGGCAAGGGCAACTTTCATTGTTGAACGGTGTCGACTGTGTTCAATATGGATAACCAGCCATCCGAAAGCAAAGATTCCGAAAAGGATGAGTAGCAATGAAACATAGAGCAGGTTGGGTAGTGGACCTTGTGCAAGGGCACTGAAGTGTAACATTAGAAAGACCTCTCTCTTGTCGTGTTCGCCTCCGCCGATGGCGCATGCAATTTAAAGGTCACGGTCAATCGCTCAAACAAAGAAGTCAACCTCGCTAATGTGTTCTACACCATCGACGTTAAGCTTCCTTACGATCTTGCCTCGTTTCTTTGCGAGTTTTCTTTTCTCAGAGAATGAAAGGTTCGGATCATCTGGGGGTACTATGTCTTCGATGACAATTGTATTCGCCACTGAGATTTTCTTGCTATTGGGGCTTACCTTATCTTTGAGATCAGGAAGGATTTCATCAACTACAAAGTCTAAGATGCCAGGAGTGTTAGCAAAGGCACCTTTAGTGAAGACGGGATCTTTCTCTTTCTTATCTTTATCATCTTCGTCATCTCCACCACCCCCTCCTTTCGGAAATGATGTCTTTGTAGTGACTTTCCATGGTTTGGTGCCATCTCTCGGATTGAGTGAAACAAGAAAGAATGTTGTGGGACCGTCAACATTTAGCAAATCGCGAATGTGCTCCAAAGGCGCAACCTCATCAAGTTTGGCGTTGAAGATGCTTGCGTATTTTCCCTTAGAGCGTTTCCAGGAAAGCGGCATCATTATTGAATCAAATTCGGCAATTCGATCTGTGTAGCTTCTGACAATTCCCTTTATCTTATGGTTACCTCCAGGTGCGCCTTTGACGTATGCACGCG
>JAEOTX010000161.1 GCA_016839605.1 Candidatus Thorarchaeota archaeon
CGGGTTTTGGAGAGGACTTCCTTGGCATGTTCCTGTCAATCTCTGTGTTCCTGTCAGGCGGACTTGCAATTCTAGCTGGAATGATAGCAGACAGAAGCTCTCGAAAGAAAATACTCCTCGCAGGATACATAGCTGTCTTCCTTGGTACCTTTATGCAATACTCCACTCTTGCCCCAACACTTCTTTTGCTCTCACAGCTTCTCTATGGTATTGGCTATGGATTCACTGGAGTATGCTGGCAGCCATATACCGTGAGTGTTACTACTGAGGAGGAACGTGTCCATGTATTTAGTGTTCGATTTGCATTCTTCCTGATTGCCAGTCTGTTAGGTTCGCTAACGGGCGGATTCTTACCAACTCTCTGGACCAACCTGGGTATCGCCGTTGATCTGCTAACAGCTTACAGATTCTCCCTTTGGACAGCATTGATTCCTCTAGCGCTAGCAGTGCTAACGATAGTACCTATGAAAACAGACGAAGCTCCGCAACAGAAAAGGAGTTTCAACTTTGGAAATGTACGAAATCGAGGATTCATTGGAAAATACGCTCTGGCTTGGACAGTATCAGGTCTAGGCGCGGGGATGTTCGTCCAGTTCTTCAATGTGTTCTTCAGTCTAGCATTTCAGGCTGATGCCACCACTATCGGAATCATCTTTGCAATCAATACGCTAGTCATGGCAGCTGGTAATTTTACATCTCCGGCAATTGTGGACCGGTTTGGAAAGCTTGGCACTATTATCTGGTTCCAGATATTCTCTATTCCATTTCTCCTGATACTCTCTTGGTCACCGGTTCTCTATGTCGCAATCATTGGTTACGTAGGACGTGCTTTATTCATGAACATTGCATGGCCGGTGATGGATGTCTTCTATATGGAGGGTTGTTCACAGGAAGAACGGTCAACAGCAATGGGTGTCATTAACACTGGGGACTCGCTTTCACGAGGTGTTGGGCTAAACATTGGTGGATGGCTCTTAGCCATGGGTATGTGGAGAGCACCATTCGCATATGCCGTGATACTCTACAGTTTGAGTATAATTCTATTCTACTGGTTCTTTGGAAGGAACGATTCAGTTCAATCTGACTCGTAGCGTCAAAAGAGGCATGAGTTCGGTCTACTTGTCATGGTAGACGTTGTCAATTATGATGGCATATGCCAACAACATCAACCGATCCGCCTCTAGATCCTCAATATGAATCACATATCGATCCTTGAAGTTGAACGCGGGTGCAAAGACATCACGCCACTTGTCTGCTTTCTTAATCTCAGCATAGACCTTATTCTTGTCCTTCGGATCTGTGATTCGAAAATTCCATTTTGTGACTCCGCCTTGAGCTTTGTAGATATGCTCTTCCTGTGGAGTATAGAAGTCGACTGAGCCACGGAAAGCAATCATTGGCTTCTTTCCGCGGCCTACTAGAGTTCCATCTGGACGCTTGACCTCATAAATGGGTCTGGCAGCCATCAGTTTCTTGTTTATGGTACAGAGAAGAGTGCCATCTGGATCAAGGAGTGATATCTCAGCTCGCATCGAAAGGAGCTTCCTTTTCATAGAACCGACTTGGATACCTTCTTGGTCGTAAATCTCACCACCACCAAACTTCCAAGCTTTCTCATGGAGTACGTAGAATGTAATTGTTGGATCGAGAAGACTCATCAAAATCACCTTACCCCTGTAATCCGCAACATATGATTTAAGCAAATGTCGGCTGAAATACACTGCAAATTATAGTCCTTGGTACACTATTGTATCTCAGTTTTCATTATAACCAGAAAAACCAGCGAGAATGCTGCTTTTTCACACGTCCGTCACGGACATGTTTATGAGGCAACAATATCATAAAATCCTGTCCGGAAGGCCCCAATTCTTGCACTTCCTTATGACACGCACGTGATACAAAGGAACAAGACCCACAAGAAAAGTAAAATACTGCAAGAAGTTGATGCCAATACGTCTCGACGTACTATAGGTGATACCAGTTGCAATTCGCACAACCAGATTATATGGACACATTCTTCCAGTACATTTTCGGTTTCTTCGACCAGCTCTTCGCAACACCACTCCAGCCATGGATTCCTTGGGGTCCAGGAGACTGGTACTTTACAATCACAACCACATTCTTTGTCGTAATGATTCTATTCTTAGTACGTCGTCTACGAAAGGGTGGAAGTGGTTCAATAGCTGATGGCGTACGAAGAATCATTGCATCAACTGGTGACGTATCAGCAGGTATGTCCGGAGCCAAGAAGGTCGACTTCATTTCGAAAGATCCCTCTGATGCATTGGTATTCCTCAAGATCGAGGAAAACGCTATAGAGCAAGCCCTCACTGCAGCTGATTTCTATGCAGAAAAAGGCGAGATAAGCGAAACCATCAAACTCAAGCTTGCAGCACTTTATCAACACCGACTAGAGACAGTTCGCCAAGCAGTGGCGAAAGATGAACAACTCAAATCGATTGTTGAAACCTCAGACGAGATTGGTAAAGCACGATCAGATTACCTTCGCAAACTAGCAGCAATGTCTGGTACCGCAGTCGAAGCTGAAGCTGACGCAGGCCCTCCAAGCGTTGGAATGCCATCCGCAACACCTTCTGCACCCGCTCAAGCTCCTGCACCAGCAGCAGCCCCTCCAAGTGGCCCGCCCAGTGGTCCCCCGAGTGGTGGTCCACCCAGTGGTGGCCCTCCGAGTGGCGGAGCTCCAGCAGGTGGTCCCCCAGGTGGTGCAGCTCCAGCAGCAGCCCCTCCAGGTGGTGCAGCTCCAGCAGCGGCCCCTCCAAATGGCGCAGCTCCAACAGGTGGTCCCCCAGGTGGCGCAGCTCCGGCAGGTGGAACCCCAGCAGGCGGAGCACCCCCAGGTGGAGATGCTCCAGCAGCAGGCGGCAAGAGTTCGCTGCAGTCCGAGATGCTCCGGGAGATGGAGCGTCTGAAGTCACTCATGGGTGGGGACTAGTCCTCTCCCAACTGCATTTCATTTCTACAATAAGTTGTAACTAGGCATCTCGGAAGCCTTTTTGGGGAGCCTGACTGGCTTTTGAAATACACCTCTAGGAGATCATGATATGTCCGATGCCAAATTGAACGCGGCCAAGAGTGCGACTGAACTAATACCAAAGAGTGGTGCAATAGGACTTGGGAGTGGTTCCACAGTAGCCGTGTTTGCAGAGGAGCTAGGAAAAAGGATTGCAGCAAAGAAGGTGAACATCAGGGTAGTTCCAAGCTCATACCAGGCGTATCAGCTGGCTTTGGAGTTCAAAATACCTCTTACAAATCTCGATTTGGATCCCGAACTTGAAATGACCATTGATGGTGCCGATGAGGTTGATAAGGACCTTAACCTGACAAAGGGTGGTGGGGGTGCGTTGTTTCAGGAGAAGGTAGTCGCATCAGCATCGAAGAAACTCATTATAATTGTAGACGAGTCTAAGATTGTGGACAAGCTAGCAAGCAGATTCGAGATTCCCATCGAAGTGTTACCATTCTCTCTTGGCGTTGTACTCAGAAAGATACAAGCAATGGGCATTGCACCCACTGTGAGACAGGCCCAGAAGAAGATGGGTCCTGTTGTGACTGACAATGGCAACTTTATTCTTGACCTCAAGTTCCCAGAGCCAATCAATGACCCCGCGAAGGTAGAAATCGACCTGAAGATGATTCCAGGTGTAGTTGAAACCGGCCTGTTCATTGGCATGACCGATGAAGTGCATGTGGGAAAAGAGGATGGGGTCTACATACTCAAGAAATAGGTCTACTGATACATTGACCAGAATCTTCGGAACTTTTCAGTGTATGATAGCACATCAGTCGAGTCAACATACTGATCAATACCACCCAAATGCTTCGGCAGTCGCTTTACTTCATCATCCTCAATTTTTGCATGGATGGCGTCAGCAAAATCGTCTGCCTGAATTATCATGAATGGACGATTATGAAACCGTGACACCTCGGCTTTCAGAGGTTCTGTGATTCCAAGTTCATTATGCATCTTGGCAACATGTTCATAGGCTTTGGTCAGGTGCTCTTGACGATTTTGCCAAGTACTGGCATCCATTATCTCGATGAAGACTGGTGTGAGAGTCTGTGCACTCTTAAGCTTAGCAAAAGCTGTGCCAAACCACTTGATGTAAGGTGCATACTTTCGCTCCATCAGAAAACAGAGCCGCATGATGTCACGAATCAGTCTTGTTGCTACAATTCGAGAGCCCAGCTCGTCTCCAACTTGACCACATCGACCCATGAATGCCTCTTCTTGAGCTATTCTCTCCCACTGGTTTGACAACAGATACAACCATAGGTCATGGGGATAGTATTTCAATCTGGCCACTATAGGTTCTAATTTTCCGAGGCCATCATGGAAGACTCGTCCGTTTGCTATACTTAGGAGCAACTGTTGTGGAAGCACCAACCAGTCTATTAGACGTAGGTCTTCTGTGGGATTGAACCCAAGATATTCAATAAAGAACGCACTGACAGTGTTAATCTTGATTCCATGGCTGATAGGTCCATTATCGATGAGCTCCATCTTGACGGTTCCATCATCGTGATAACCAAAGTTAGTTGGAAATCCCCGTATTTCATATGGTAGATTCTGACGAAGGACCTCATCGACCTTTTCATTGAGAGAACCATAGTCTGATTCCGCCAAGAAAATCTGCAGTTTCGGCCCCCAATCATGGTCCATTGATTGTGGAGTATCAAATCCTAGCACGTCAGACCCAGTGCCTATTCGAGCAGCTGAATATACTAGTTCTGGGAGGTGTTTGTCCAAGACAGGTTTCACAGCTTTTTCATAGAAAGCTTCACTCAGGTCTAGCCCGGGTAAGAAATCGTAGGGCGGGTGATCTTCATCACTCATCCAATTATCTCCATATTTTGCTATAACATCGTAGGATTTGGATATTGTGGAATAAGAAGTGGCGGGCCCGCCAGGATTTGAACCTGGGACGCCTTGCTTAGGAGGCAAGTGCCCTATCCATACTAGGCCACGGGCCCATGAAATCGACCGAGTGGCAGGTCCGTTGTTAAAGCTTTTGTAATAATGAGCCTTTGCAAAGTTTCATCACATTAGATGTTGATATCTACATGAGGTTGATTAGCTTGTCACAATGCCCAAAGTGTGAAAATACGAAGATGGAGCTAGGAACACTTCTCCATGGGACTCGTAGTCTTGGTGTATCAATCAGCGCTCTTCGTATAAAATTGAAACAACCCGCACAGGATGATCCCTATCATTATGTGGCTTACCATGTCGATGGATATAGATGTCCTAAGTGTGGGTATGTCGAGATGGTTGCAAATCGCAAAGCCTAGTTACTATGAAAGAGCTGTAAGAACACGCCAGATCATTTTGCGACCTTAGCAGTAATCTTTGCACCCTCTTCCAGCGCATCTACAATTGACTTGCCCTGGCGAGTCTTGATACGAATGGCACTCTCACCATTGCGACCAATGACTGTCGTTAGGAGATAAATATCATCAGCAAAGACCTCTATTCTCTGTTTTGAATACTTTCGACCAGCGACAAGAGTCACTTTTTTCTTACTGTAACTGACCGAAACAGGTACAGACTCTCCAGGGGCTCCACGTGCTGTCCTTTCACCCCTGCGCATAGGAGCAATAACTCCCCTTACCGGTACCACTACTTTCTCACCGCCAAAGGAGAACATCTCAAACTCCAAAACACCCGCATCAAAGTTACGAACCTCTACTACCGGTCTTGCTAGGTCTCTCTGTGAACTGCTCATGCCAGTAGGTAGTTTCACCTTCAGGGAGAGAGAGGAAACCTTTGCAACAGCACCGTCCTCGATATGGACTATCGTATCAACTGTACTTGGAACCTGTCCCAGTTCTACTCTTCCACCAAGTAGTAGTCTCTGAAGGGCGTCGATTGCAGATCCTGCATGTACAACTCCGACCATTCCAACACCTGCTGATCGAAGGTCAGAATATGCTCTAAAGTCAGAGGACTTGCGAAGTTCATCATAGATTACGAAATCCGGACGAACCAGTAACAGAACATCAGCAGCCTTCTCCATACTCCCATCGAGTGGTGAGTACTGGACTATTGCCTCTTCAACCTGCAGGTCTCTTGGCTGTTCAAGGGTCTTTACAACATTCCCCTTGCTGCTATAGAACTCAGCCAAAGCAGCCGTGAATGTACTCTTTCCAGATCCTGGCGATCCTGATATGAGGATGCCTTCAGCTCTGGTTTCCAGTCTATTCATCAGCTTCGTGTTAAGATTATAGTCCTCAAGATTCAGTTTCACGATAGGACGAATTGCTGAAATCTCCATCTTGTCAGCAAATGGTCGTCGTGCAATTGCTATCCTAAGATTTCTAAGCTGTACTACTGCAGCACCATGTTCCTCAATCTCAAGGAACGACTTTCTATCAGTCTGTGCTGTTGCCAGGATAGCTTCTGCGAGTACGTCTAGCTCTTCGTATGTAAGCAATCGTTCAGAGAGCTCCACTAACTCCCAGTTTCCAGGTTCTCCCCTTTTTGCTCGCGGTGGATTGTTTTCAACAAGGTGAACGCTCATAGTGCGCTCGTCAAAGAATGCCTCTAATGTGAGGATTTCTTCTGCTAGTTCATCATCTTCATCGTACCATTCTTCACTCAACTGGTGTCACCACTACGATTTTGAAGGGTGGCTTGAGCCACTCTATAGTAATTGACCTCTCCATTCTGATCAACCAGCCCAAATACCAGTTTCTTTCTAGCGGCTAATGCAGTCTCAGTCACCATGTCTAGGTCATTGAGAGATATTGCTTCTCCCTCTTTCAGAACGTAAATCAACTGGTCGGCAGTTGCAAGCCCTGGTCGTTCACCTCGGGCATAGACTCGAAAACCAATTCCTCCACCGAAGCCTTGGCGTACAGCATAACCTCTGCTTCTCAAGTCTCTGAAGACCAAATACTTGATCCAGAGGTCGGGATCTGTTCCATACAGATTCTTCACTATTTCCTTGGAACCTATAGGGTCGCCTGAAACAGTCTTGACAGTGATTCGCTTGCGCTCAATCAGATGAAGCAGCTCTACTGGTTCGAGCTCCAACCAGCCATCATCAAGACGAGTACCATACAACCCATGCTGGGATATCCTATCTGCCTCATCTTTTGCAACAAACCCCTTATCATTGTCAAATATGGTGTCAGCTGGTTCTTCCTCTTCTAGAGGCTCCTCTTCCACAGTGACTTCTTCTTCAAGGTCTTCTGGTTCCAGAAAATCTGGGCTTTGACCATTTTCTTCCGACAAGTTGTTCACGTCTAAGGACTCTTCCCGTTTTGGAAGGGTGAAAAGACTTTCGACACGACA
>JAEOTX010000162.1 GCA_016839605.1 Candidatus Thorarchaeota archaeon
GAGATATCACTGTTGGCAATTGGTTTGACTTTCTGGATAGTACAACAGGATTCGCATTTCCAAATAGAGACCTAGATCCTTTAGTTATACAGGCGAAAGTCACACTGGCAATCAAGGCAAAATCTGCGATACTGGATGCACCTGATGTGAGCTGGCGTGAGAAGGCACGTGTGCTCCTAGCTCTCTCACGAACAGGATGCATTAGACTGGCAAAGGAGCTATCATTAGCGGTAGGCAAACCAACAATGGTCCCGACAGATGCAGATTCCTCAGTCCTCGGACCGTATCTTTGGGGGACACTGCAATACTATATTCACAGCAGTGACGTTGGATTCCTTCGAAGCGTATCTCCATTTATTGATGACATGACGAAAAGACTTCTAGAAACAATCGAAGAGCAACAGATTGTACCTGAACCCCCAGCGATTACTGAAGATTTGACAGAAATCCTAACTCCTGAAGACAAGGAATTTCTTGGAGTAGATGAGATACTTGATGTCACCAGAGATGCTCTCGGTGAGCCAGCGGATCCTGAACCTCAAGTTCCAGAAGTTATTGAGCCATGGCAACTTACTGATCTCTCTGATGCCCTCTGGATGCTATCTGCACTTGTACTTGTTAGTAATGCATACGACACTCTAGGAAATAAGGAGAGATTCGACTCTATCAGTGAAGCAGTTGTGCAATACATGTCGTTCGTATCAGAGAATGCAGAGCGACTAGCTGCTGAGAAGGATGTGCTTGCATCTGCGAAGGGGCAGACGGATGCGTTATCTTTGCTCGATGCGATTGTTCTCCTAGGAGGCGACCTTATTTCGAGTGACTTTGTTGAGGCTATAGTTGCCTCAGTAAATAGCTTGGTCACCAAGCACTTAGTGAGACTGCCTGATCCAGAAGGAAAGGTGTCTAGTCATTTAGGACTCAGACTTGCTCACTATCATGTCCTCAGGAAGGATGAGTTTGTTACTCTACAAATCCTGGAGCGAATGATGGAATTCGTTTCAGAGTTTTACACAATCCCGGAATTCGTGAACCCCCGAACATCCGGTGGTAGTCATGGTGATGGTTGTAGTCTTATGGCTGCTGTAGATCTCCTGTTACTCGTACGAGAGATGATCCTGTCTGAAGATGGTGAGGATCTAATCATTCTTCCTGCTATCTCAGATGAGTGGTATACGTCTTCAATTCCATTGACGGTGAAATCACTCCCGACGAGTCATGGCGAGGTGAATATTGGAGTCGGAGTTTCAACCAATCAGCATCAGATTGAAGTTCGGATGAAGAATCTCCCAAGAGAGCTGATCATACACGTTCCTACTCACTTTGCATTGCCCATGATGAAGGCGTTTGGTGGCGGAATTGTAGACCGAGCAAAGGACCCCGACTCCCCATACATCAGGATTATGCCACTCTCCACCAATATAGTCGCGACAGTCCATCGGTAATATACAGTGCCCCTGGGGGGAATGACTTAACTGCGGGAAGGGGTTGCCACCACAATGGTGACAGCCACCTTGAGTGATATACGCAAGTGTGATTTTCTCGTGATTGGTACAGGAATCTCTGGCCTGTTGTTCTCTCTCAAAGCGTCAAAACATGGTAGAGTGCATCTGCTGACCAAAGCAGCCCTGGCTGATAGTGCGACAAGTAAGGCACAAGGTGGAATTGCTGCAGTCATCTCAGAGGAGGACTCTCTAGATTCGCATATCGAGGACACAATCCGTGTGGGTGCAGGTCTCTGCCATCGAGATGTAGCTGAGAATATTATACGTCAAGGACCCGCGATTGTAAAGGAACTGGTGGAGTTCGGAGTCGCTTTCTGTGAAGATGATAAATGCGATAAGTTCGACTTAGGAATGGAGGGTGGGCACAGTCATAGAAGGGTCCTGCATGTGAAGGACCACACAGGTGCAGACATTGAGAATGCGCTCATAGCCAAGGTCCAAAAGGAATCCAATATCGAGATTTTCGAACACCATATGGCTGTCAACCTCTTCACTCAGAACGCGAGGGTCATGGGTGCCTATGTTCTTGACCTCAATACCGGAGAGATTGACCGTTTTATTTCCAAGATTACAGTTCTTGCCACTGGGGGTGCAGGAAGGGTCTTTCTTTACACGAGCAATCCTGACATCTCTACAGGTGATGGCATTGCGATGGCCTATCGTGCAGGGGCCTCGATCACTAATCTAGAGTTCATCCAATTTCATCCAACAATCTTGTTTCACCCCAAAATCCGCTCATTCCTCATCTCAGAGGCACTGAGAGGAGAGGGCGCGGTGCTCCTTGGTCCTGATGGAGAACGATTCATGGACAAGTATCACAAAGATGCAGAACTAGCCCCTCGTGACATTGTGGCCAGAGCAATTGACAATGAACTGAAGCAGACCGGTGCTGACAATGTCTTCTTGGACATATCCTCCAAAGATGCAGATTTTGTTCGGGACCGATTCCCTGCTATCTATGAGACCTGTCTTCGGGCAGGCATCGATATCACGAAGGAACCGATTCCTGTGGTACCCGCAGTGCATTACGTCTGTGGTGGTGTCAAGGCGGACATCAATGGTCGGACTGATGTCGCTGGCCTCTATGCAATCGGAGAGACTTCAGGTACAGGCTTCCATGGCGGGAACCGGCTCGCTTCCAACTCACTCTTAGAAGGTGCAGTCTTAGCACATAACGCCTCCATAGATGTCGCAGAAGCGATTAAGCAGCCAATAGAGGTGGTAGAGATGCCTCCCTGGGACCCTGGCGAAGCAACTGACCCTGATGAGCATGTTGTCATCTCCCATCTTTGGGATGAGGTTCGCAGGCTAATGGTCAACTACGTTGGCATCGTGAGGACAAACAAGAGGCTCATCCGTGCTCGAAACAGGATCGGGTTTATCGCCAAGGAGATCGAGCAATTCTACTGGGACTTTGTTATCACTCCAGATCTTGTGGAGCTACGTAATATCGCCACTGTTGCAGAACTGATTATCAAGATGGCTCGGATGCGGAAGGAGAGTCGGGGGGCTCATTTCAACAGGGACTATCCAGATCGGCTCGAAACACCAGTTGACACAGTGATTAAGAAGGGTCTACTTCCCATCAATGACAATTAGAGGAGCTTCACAAATGAGCAGAAGGGCACACGCTCAGTCATTCATGCTGCCAATTGCTGTCACAATCCTGATGCCTCTTCTCATCCTGCTTCTCACTAGTTGGATGCCCGGATGGCTGCTGATATTTCCACTCAACTATCTTGCAGTTGTTCTCTCCATTCTTTCTATAGTTGGGGGGCTGTATCTTCTTGCATCCACTATCAGAATGTTTGATAGAATCGGACAAGGCACTCTTGCACCTTGGACTCCCGCTCAGAAGCTAGTTGTTCATGGAATCTATCGTTATGTGAGGAATCCAATGATAATAGGAGTTCTCTTGATACTTCTTGGAGAATCCATCTTTTTCGGTTCTATCTGGCTGTATCTGTGGTTCCTGTTTTTCCTTATTGGGAACCATTTCTATTTCATCAAGTCTGAGGAGCCAGGTCTTGTGAAAAGATTCGGCGACGGGTATGTACGATATGCTGAGAACGTTCCTCGGTGGATTCCACGTAGGACTCCATGGGACGGCTCTTCAGACAGTGCTTGAACTCCTCGTGCAAAACCTGATGCTTTTATCATAGAAACATCCGGTATCGCCTATCAGCTCTAGGGCGAATCCACAATGAGTGAGAGGTTAATTCACTGGAAGAATCTGTACAGCTTTGTTAAGCGAGTAATGATGAAGTGCGGCGTGCCTGAAGAGAGCGCACATCACGTAGCCGACAATCTTGTTGTTTCGAATCTGAGAGGCATCGACTCCCATGGAGTGGGCCGTGTGAAGAGGTATGTTGGAGGAATCAAGGATGGATACATCATACCTGATATTGCTCCAGAGGTTGTGAAGGAGAACAGCGTTCTCGCCAATGTAGATGCTAGAAACGGAGTGGGACAGAATGCTGGTATGTTTGGGATGAATCTGGCCATTGAGAATGGGCGTAAGGAAGGGATTGGACTCGTCACTGTCTTCAACTCGAACCACTATGGCTTTGCAGGCTACTATGCCATGAAGGCTCTTGAGCACGACCTAATCGGAATATCACTCACCAACTCAGAGCCCCTCGTCGTTCCTACCTTTGCCAAGGATGCAATTCTGGGTACAAACCCAATCTCCATCGCAGTTCCTGGCTCGCGAAACCGTCCCTGGGTGATGGACCTTGCAACAAGTGTTGTCCCCCGAGGAAAGCTCGAGGTCTATGACCGACTTGGGCAGAAGACCCCTCTGGGGTGGGCCACTGATGAGAGAGGGATCAGTACCGAAGACCCGGCTAAGGTTCTGAACAATGTCTTGCACGGCTATGGAGGAGGCATTCTGCCCTTAGGCGGTGAGGGTGAACTACATGGAGGGCACAAGGGCTACGGGCTCTCAATGATGGTAGATGTGCTGAGTGGTGTTCTATCTGGCTCCAATTTTGGACCTGACGTTATATTCAGAAAAGAAGGGGCTGTGAATCACCCCAGGGTTGGTCATTTCTTCATGGTTCTCGATCCCGCGTTCTTCATGGGCATTGATGCGTTCAAGAAGAGGATGGATGACTATATTGACCTTCTCTATAAGTGTGACAAGGCTGAGAACTGCCCTCGGATATACGTTCACGGAGAGAAGGAGTTTGAGATGCACGATAAGCGGGCCAAGGATGGTGTACCTTTAGACGCAAAGACAGTGGAGAGTCTCACAGGCTTTGCTGATGAGTACGATGAAGAGATCGAGTTCATGGATTGACAGGAATTGGCTTGACTAGAGGTGCATTTCTGAATCTATTGTTGTAGGGGTTTCGAGGCCCCCTCGGCGACCTGCTGTCACCCCACCTTCCCTCATAGTCGACGAAGTTCGTGTCATCGATGGACTTCAGAACTGGTTCTGTGTGCCAGACCTCTCCCCCATCTGCGGTGGTATCTCTCCAGAACAGGGCAATCCTCCTCTTCGGGCCATCAGGTGAGGGGAAGATTGCATGAGACCCCAGCGCTACCCACACGTGGACATGGTCGTCAGTGAGGATGATCGGCTCCGGGGTGAACCCGGGAAGTGTATAGACCCCCGGATATGACACAAGCAAGGCATCAAGGTGGTTCGAGAGCAGCCAGATAGTACCCGGGGTCTTCGACGCAGGTAGATAGTGTCTGACCTCCACATGCTCCCAGTCTCCCTTGTGTTTTCCCCGTCTGGCAGGGGCTCCCGGGAAGTCGTTGTATCGATACCAGAACCAGTACTTAATCTGGAACATGTTCTCATCGTGCCAGTATTCATAGTAGCAGGGGGCATCGCTCTGGAACATCTTGGGAGTCATATCTTCCTTGAATTGGGTCCAATCAGAACTAAACTTGGAGAATGTCTCCTCTGCGTCAGAGGGATAACAACAATGCTCTCCCTCTCTAGGGTGGAAATGAAGAATCGGTGCGTAGGCTTGAATGAATGCCTCAGGATCCGCAGAAGGGTCGAGCATAGCACCTCGGTTGTTGGAATTGTTCCTTATGGTTGTGTCGTCAAAACGAAGAGTGCTATCTCTCAAGCTCACTGACATAGCGGTCCATGAACATCTTTACCCATCGGTAGAAGTCTCCAAACATCTCCCTGACCTTGGGTAAATCTACCCTGTCCCGCAGGATTATATCCACAACTGCCTTTCTCAAGAATGGGTAGTAGTGAGGTAGTGGAAAAACGTTCTTGGGGAACACCCGGTGATTGGTGAGGAAGATGTTGATTCGCTCTACCCAACGGGCATTGATGACATCTTCAGAGTAGCTACTAGGGTCTTCAACACTAAGTGAGTCTAGCTCGGAAAGAATAGGCGAGAAAATCTCTCGCTGGACCTGGTCAAATGTGAAACCTTGAGCCTTGGATGTCTTGTCCTCAGCGATTCTTCGGTAGAGGTCTGCCAGGTCATCTGAACCCGGGACCGAATACATCGCCCTCTGAAAACGAATGAGCCTGGACATTTCAGATGCGAGCCTTCTCTCTTTCTCAAGAACCGTGAACACATGGATGAAGTTGGTACTGTCCCATGAGTCTGCTTCAAACCAGTCCTTGTAGTTCAAGATGGTATTGCGATAGTCCTTGGGCATTCGCAGCTCATGCGGGCTAGTGATACTCCAGATATTGAAGAACACAAATGGCGGGTAGTCCATGGCTAACTTCTCTGTGATTCGATAGCTAGGGAAGCAGTAGTTCCCGTCCAATACTATCAAGTCTGGGTTGAACACGCCCTTTCCCTTCTGTGAAGCAAACTGTGTAGTTGATTTAGTTATCATCTCAACAGCTTGAGAGGGTGTCAGTGGCTGGAATGCTCGTGAGCGGACAAGATGCAGATTTTCTGCTAACGGAAGATAGTACGCCGTTCCGGTCTTCTCAAGGCTGAATGCGGTC
The DNA here is from genome assembly GCA_016839605.1 of Candidatus Thorarchaeota archaeon. Classification (GTDB taxonomy): domain Archaea; phylum Asgardarchaeota; class Thorarchaeia; order Thorarchaeales; family Thorarchaeaceae; genus SMTZ1-83. The sequence goes on from JAEOTX010000162.1 coordinate 6,448, forward strand.
TCAAAGCCGCCTCCGTTTCCTATAGTAAGATGCTGCATTGCTTGGAACAGGTCCTGATTTGTATGATTGATGTCGATGACGAGGACCTTCAATGGTGGGTCTTGTGATAGTCCCCAAACAGCGAGGTTCAGGGAGATTGGAGTCTTTCCACTACCTCCCTTGTTGCTGGTGACGATCACAGTCAATGGCTTCTTCATGATAGTATCCACCCTATTATGTACTCAAGTACAGTGCCCCATCCTATGTACAGAACGACATCAGTGATGATCTGAATTATTACGACTCCGAGGAATGTTGTAAGGAGCTTCTTGATGATACCTCTAGGTGATGCAATTCGTGAAAGGTCGCTCTTGGACCTCTCAAGCAATCGTATATCTGACTTCATGTCTCTCGTTGCATCCTCTAGCTTTGCCCTCACATAACCAGGGTCTCTTGAGAGGAGTGCCTCTTCAACCAGAATCATCTCGTTTCTCCATCTGGTCATATACTCAGTCAGTGAGCCAGCGATTCGGGTTCTATTGGCTTCGACCATTGTTTCATAGCGGCCTATCTCATAGACTACTACCTTGATCACACTGGCAAGGACTACGAATGTTCCAAAACTCAATGCGCTGCTGATGAAGAAGCCGATGTTGAGGGCTGGGCTGTCGGGGAAGAACTCCTGAAGGATTGAGAAACCCGCCAGTCCACTCAGTTTGTAGACGGCAATGAAGAAGAGTAACCTGATTGTGAGGGAAAGTCTGGAGAGGCTTAGCCTCCACCAGGAGACCGTTGGAGTACCCCCTGCACTGAATGATTTGTGGATGAACACAGAGAAAATGATCCCTCCAGTGTTCAGGATGAACATGAGTGACATGAGAAGCAGGCCAAGACCAAAAGCCACTCGAACCCATCCCGTCACTCCCATGACACCATCGGCGACTGCCTCCAGTGCACTTTGAAGGGCAATAAAGTCCCAGTCTACGAATGCTTGCTCTATCTGCTGCATAAGCTCATTGTGTGTGAGAAGATATCCAAAGAAGAAGACTCCATAGAGGGCGATTGCGACTATAGACCCAACATTGACTGACATGAACAGATTTTCAATACGGCTGTCGTGCGCGGTCCTATGGGTCGTATCCATTCCCTATACCCCGTGGCGTGCGGCTGGTAAAAGAGTACTATTAATTGCTATTCAAGTATATTTAAGCGTTTGATGTAGGAACTTTACACTGTATATAAATTGCTGGTGAATTTCTCCGCTTTTAGATATCAAGAAGCAATGTCAAGAGACCCCGCTGCTTGATCTTAGTGTGGATGATACAATCATTTTCCACTCTCACGTCAACTCCTTCTATTGGTGTTTCATCCGCGCGTGCTGGAGTCGCATTTTTGATATCAAAACCAAGGTGGACTGTACACTCCTGTTCTGTATCAGACGAGTTCCATAGTCTGAGAGCTAACTGATCTCCATCTTCACACTGCTTGAATGCTGACATCTCAATGCACTCTGGTTCAACGTTCATGTATACAGCACTATGAACCCCTTTTGCTCCTTCTCTCCCAGGAACGAGTATAGTGGTCATGGGAAGAAGGTATGCTTCGGATTCGGCTAGGATGTCCTCGGACCACTCTCCTCCATGCGGAGTGATTGCGTACTCGAATATCTGAATGCCAGGACACTGTCCTCCGGGGGTTTCCAAGATTGGGCCTGCAGCATCTTTTCGCGTCCTAAGTTTCAGTTTTGAGAGCCACCCAACTGATCTCAAGGTGGTAAGTGCAATTGTGCCTCCTTGCTCCTCCAGAATTTCAAACTCAAGCAAGCCTCTTGTTGTTACAGTGAGCCCTCGGGTGTCAGAATTCAAAGAGACAAATCTTCGCAATGGATAAGTGGGTGCAACGGGCTGTTTCCAGTTCGAATCATCATCCAGTGGCCGGATGGGTCTCTCTATGAGGTCAAAAGCACTGTCAGCAAGCACTGTCTTCGGATTGGTGCCACTGGGAAAGAGAACCCGCAGTCTATGATCTTCAGCCTGGTTGATGAACTCGGTGGCTACATGCAATGTTGGACTGTTGGCATGCATTGTGACTTCTGTAACAAAGTCACAAAGGACTGTTTCTTCAACACATCCCTCGTTTCCTTGCATTGCACCTAACGGTATTTCAAGTACTCCTGTTATTAGCAATGAACCAACTAATGGGCCAGTGTGAACGACCTCCACATCGACCTCAATGTCGCCAGAACGAATAGACGAGTCTGTTTTTGTTGGGCTGTAATCATACTCATCGCCTATATCTCCAGAGTCTTCCCATTCTAGGAGTCCATTGTACTCTTCGCCATTCCTCTTGTCAGTCAGACGGATAGTGCCATTAGACGAGGCGGTCACCTTGATGAAATTGTTTTCCAGTACATTGTCAGTGCCGCTCACCGCTCCTTCGACATCTGCACCCGCCTCTTTAGTGGTGCTAGTCAAATCCAATCTAAGCGTACCTAAGCCATTTAGTTCTCTAATCTGCAAGGCTAGGGTCAAGAACTCCTCTCTGTCTGCAATGAGTCTAGCATCAGCATCCTTTCTAGTTTCACGACTAAGGAGTTGAACTGGAATTGCGTCTCCCCGTTCATTATGGAGAGATGGGATTCCCATCATTTCATTCTCAGCATATGCCTTCCTGGCCCAGACCTCAACTATCCTATTTGCAGAATTCACTCTGATTAGATATGCTGTAGAAACATTTGTCAGAACCTCAATGAATTGTGGGAACATAAGGGCAATCGCACTGAAATCAAACTCAAACTCGGTGATTAGTTCTTTCTCAATCTCAATCTCTCTCGTTTGAGAGGGCGATGGATCAAATCCCCATCTCTTAACGAAATCGAGGTGCACCTCGTTCTTTGCCGCCTCAAGGGGAGTTTCAGGTTCTAGCTCCTCATTGGCAAGCTGGATGTCTGCTAGTCGAGTGTATCGAAAGTCTGATGCTGGTATTTCCATGACAACTATATCATTCCGCACTCTCGGTGAGGGATTGACAACTACTATTCCTGTAGACTCTGTTTCATGCACTTTTACAATGGCTTCGTATGCGTCTTCCAAAACAGATTGAGCAATCTCGTCCACCCATCTGAATCTCTGAACCATGTCGTCATGGACCTCATCTATACTGCATCCACATATGTCATCATGGGGGTGGTTCCGCAGAAGATACTTCCATGCCATTGTAATCTGGTCTCTAGGATACGCTGATCCGAGCGCATATGCAACTGAACACCACGGTTCCACCGTTCTCTCAAGTAGCCTCTGAACATACTCGTTCATTTGCTTGAGGTATATCCTAGTGGAATACACTCCTGAAAGCAGGTTCTCATATTTGGACCTTCTAAACTCGCCCCGAAATCGCTTGAGGCTATCTTGCTTCTTCTTTATCCTATCAATGAACTTGGGAAGCGTGCCAAAGATAATCTTGTCTTTGTATTTCGCATTGTAAGTCCGTATTACTTCAGGAACTTGAGGCTGCGGCAGCACATGGTCTGAACCATTCATCAAGAGAACAGTGCCTATCCGTGACCAGGGTTTGAGCTTCTGAACTACTTCGTCAAGTGTGTCCAGTGCGTCATCAATATCTTCTGGCAGCCTGGCTGCATTGCCGTATGAATATGGCAACCAGTGAGTCAGGACCTCGCTCCCATCTGAGGCCTCCCATATGAATTCCGCACCGAGATCGTCAATCTCATTGCCTGTCCCCCGGGCAAAGATTGCCGAGTTGTAATTGAACTGTGAGAGTATCATCGGAATTTGACTGACATGTCCAAATGGATCTGGTATGTATCCTACATCTATGACTCCACCATACTCCCTACCAATTCTACGTCCCATCAGGAGGTTGCGAATCAGAGCCTCTCCAGACACAAGGAACACATCTGGCAGAACGTACCATGGTCCAATATCAATACGTCCAGCTTCCACATGCTCTGTAAATCTCTCGCGCTGATGTGGCACCATCTCGAGATAGTCTTCTATCACAACAGTCTGACCATCAAATGTGAATGTCTTGAACTCCGGGTCTTCATCTAAGATGTCCAGAAGTTTGTCAACGAGATTCACAAGTCTGAGCCTGAATTGCTGAAATGTTCTGTACCAAGCCCTATCCCAATGGGTCTCACTGATTAGAAAGGCCTCAACATGGTCCTGCATGATAAATCACCGTCAGTGAACTACCTCGATTCATATTCTGCCCCAATATGAATGACTCGTAGGGGCGCTTCACTAGCTTAGTCTATCTACCAAGACCCCGCCAGGGATGTCAGACACATACACATCTGGTGTTGCACCTGTCTGAGCTTCGTAGGCCTCTGAGATTTCCTTTCTGAATCCTGCCACATACTCATCGGCAACCATACTCAGAGTTGCTCCTCCTAGTCCTGCTCCAGTCATTCTACTTCCATACACGCCTTTGTGACTCCGAGCAATGTCAACCAACAGGTCAAGCCTGGGGTGTGATACCTCATAGAGTTCTTTCGAGCTCTTATGCGACTCATAAAGGAGGACTCCAAAGCGACGTAAGTCTTCCTCCTCCAGAGCATTGATTCCCTCCCGAACACGGACATTTTCCAATACAACATGTCGAACCCGTCGAGCTAGTCTTTCATCTAGGATGTCATCTACATCCTCCAGCTGCTCTGGTCCAATCTCACTCAGATTCCGCAGATCCATACCACTCTCGTTGAGCTGAGTCAGTGCAGACAAGCATTCCGCCCGTCGCTCATTCAGCACATCTCCAGCTAGTCTAGAAACCTTCGAGTCGGTGATGACCATCTTGAGTTTGGGAGTCATCTGTATGCTCTTGGTCTGAAGATTGAAACATTTGATTGCTAACACTGAATTGGGGTCTCCAAGTTGCGAGGTGAATTGGTCCATCACACCACACGAAACTCTACAAAAGAGACGCTCAGCCTCAAAAGCAATCATAGCTGCGGCCTTAGGATTCAAGGTAAGTCCACTTGCAGCAGAAATCAGGTTCACCATGGCGACCTCCAAAGCCGCTGAGGAGCTTAGGCCAGCTCCTATTGGGATATCTCCATGGATTACTCCTGTCAGGCCCGTTACTGCATGCTTTCTTCTCTCAAAGGCCCAATAGACGCCTTTCACATAACTGTCCCACTGAAGCACATCAGTCGATTGTAAGCCCCTTGGCAGAAATGTGGAGCTCTCTTCAAAGTCCAGCGAAAAGATGTCAACCTCGTCAGAAGCAGCTCCTGCAGCCCAGACAAATCGATCGATTGTAGCTGCCATTACCAGTCCGCTATTGTAGTCAGTGTGATTTCCCAGCACCTCTACTCTCCCCGGCGCTCTCGCAGCCCAGACAGCACGGTCCATTTTCTTGAGGCTCTGCACTCTATCATGCATCTTCGCTGGAAAATCCATCTAAAGAGCCTCTCTCAGTTCCTCTGCAATATCTTCTGGAATCGAGTCATTGGTGTAGAGGCCTGCCCCCAGCTCAATGCCTGCCAGGTACTTCAATCTTGTACGGTCCCGCCACGGCGGATAGAACTCCACATGGAAGTGCCAATAGGGGTGGTTTCCAGTTGCAGGGCGGGGATGAAAGACCATCACATATGCTAGGTCTTCGAACACCTTAGAATATCGTCGAACAACGTCTTGGATTACCCGGCCAAGCTCAAGCAGATTATCCTCTAGGTCCACCAAACTTGACACATGCTTTCTTGGATAGATATGAACCTCATATGGGAGCCTCGCTGAGAATGGGACCAGTGAAACGAAGTTGTCTGTTTCATTAATCACCCGTGATTCTAAGGACTTCAGTTCGTTCTCCAGCATCTTGCATACGAGACAAGTGTCTTCATTGTCCCAGAACTTCTTGGATTGGTCCAACTCTCTGGCGACTCTTGGAGGAACAAAGGGCAACGCATAGACCTGAGCATGAGGATGATCCAGGCTTACCCCAATCGCTCTCCCTCGGTTCTCAAACTGCATCACATACGAGATTCCGCTCTTCTTGTCGAGGTCTCTAAAGACCTCTAAGTATTCCTTGAAGACTCGTTCAAGCTGCTCATCATTCATCCTTTCAATCTGCTCGCTGTGATCAGGAGAGAGGAGGATTATTTTGCAATATCCATACGCTGGAGCATCCATTACAACATTCTCATCTAGAGGGATTGGCCCTGAGTCTGGACTAAGAGCAGGGAATCGATTATCCAGTGTAAGTACGCGCCATTTTCCTTGCGTTTCAGGACCGTCAGGGCAGAAGGGGCACGCATAGTCTTCTTCCTGAAATGGCCTACTCGCCCTCTTGGGTGTTACAATTACCCACTCGCCAAGAAAGGAGTTCCA
>JAEOTX010000163.1 GCA_016839605.1 Candidatus Thorarchaeota archaeon
ACCTTGTCAGCACCTTGATGAATCAGGGACTCTGCCAAGTGCTCGGTCTCGTGACCTATCAGAACAGCAACAACATTCTCACCAAGTTTGTCAGCGAGCTCACGGCCCTTGGTGACTAGCTCATAAGCCACACTTCGCAGACGGCCTTCATTGGTTTCACACCATACCCAGACATCTTTGTACTTGGCAATCTCTACTTGGTCGACAGCCTTGCGTTCAATCAGAATCGCATCCTCCGGACAAACTTCCTCACACGAACCGCAGAGAACACATTTGTCAAAGTCAAACTTGACCTTGTCACCATCCTTCTCAATCGCATCGAAGTTACAGACCTTTGGGCATAACATGCAGCCTGTGCATTTGTCTATGTCGTAGATCAAGCCCATTTCTAGATCGCCCCCTTCTTTGCCAGGAATTCAACAAGCTGCTTGGCTGCTGTCTTGGCGTCTATGTCTTCCAACTTCACTCCACCCGCTTTCTTCGTCGGCGGGAACACTTTTCGCACCTGAGTCGGAGACCCCTTCAGACCAAGCTCATCCTCAGGAACTCCAAGAGTGGCTGCGTCAACAACCTCCATGGGCTTCTTCTTAGCCTTCATGATTCCCATTACATTTGGTAGTCTTGGCTCATTGATGCCCTTGGTTGCTGTCAGCAAGACAGGCATCCGTGCTTTGATGACGTCATAGCCCTCATCGGTCTCACGGTGGGCGATTACATGTTTGCCATCCTCATCAATCTCAAGGTGACGCACATAGCATATCTGAGGAATGCTGAGCAGCTCAGCGATTTCAGGCCCTACCTGTGCAGTATCACCATCAATAGCCTGTTTTCCACAGATGACTAAGTCGTATTCCATCTTCTTGATCTGTTCAGCCAGAGTGTAAGATGTGGCCCATGTGTCCGCTCCAGCAAAGATGCGGTCAGTCATATGAACAGCCTTGTCAGCACCCATGGCAAGAGCCTTCCAGAGCGCCTCCTTGGCCTGTGGAGGCCCCATTGTTAGGACTGTGACCTCGCCGCCGTGGGCTTCCTTAATCTTGATAGCTTCCTCGACTGCAAATTCATCGAATGGGTTGAGTATGCTTGGCACACCATCACGAATCAGTGTACCAGTTTCCTCATTGACTTTTACTTCCGCAACTTCAGGCACCTGCTTAACAGGTACGATAATCTTCATGATAGTTTCACTCCTGAATCGAGGCAAATTACGAATGCACTGGGGGCGAAAATTGTCTAAGATATAAGGGATTTGGCATAGACTAGGGCATACCTAACCGATTTACTTACAAAGACTTCAATTCCTCTTTCCCACTGTTTATTAACAAGTCATTTGGCTATTCAGATTGAGCAGTGTTCTGATTAGAATCATTCTCTTTAATCTGAACCACGAATGCTTTGATGCCAGAGAACGAACGCAAGGGGAAACGATTTGTTATACCCTTCAGGGTTCCAACAACTTCATAGACAACTTCAATCATGGGAGCTCAGGCCACTGTTCACTTCTTTCTTAAGCAATAACAGATTTCCAACCTACGCAATCCTTTTATGAGACGGACTTTGCTTATCGACTCAGAACCATTAAACACCATTTGAGGTCGTTATTGATGGGCAAGGAAAAGATACTTGGTGCACTGATATTCCTCTTCGCGTTTCTGGTCCTCTTATACTACACATGGGGCCTTGTATTAGTCCAGAACGCTATCACCGGACCGGGCATCACAGCCTGGGTCGAGTCAATATTCCCATCTGGATTCTGGCATGACTTCTTCCTTCCAGATCCGATGTTTCTGATCATACTGCCAATTTGGGCAGCTGCTGTATTGATCATGGTTATTGCTATGTGGATTGGATGGACTATGCTGACAACCCCAGCACCAGAACCACTCGAGGACTTTGATTTCGACGAAGAAGAAGTCGCAGAATCAAAGCCAGAAGAGTAGACTACAGTATTGGCTATAGCAGGTTATGGAAAGGGTCCCAGGACCCTTTCATACTCATTTTAGAGTGATATTCTAATATCCTACCTCTGAATCTTTTTCTATAGGTCATGTGACTTAAGTTGATTCCAGAATCTCAGGTGGTATCTCTTCATCCATGGTTGTAAAGGTCTTGTAGATAAAGAACATACATATCGCGAGAATAATCAGGATACAAAAGAAATTGGCGAGTATACCAGGCCCCGTGTATCGGTTGAATACAATGATTCCGTATCTCCTTCCATATTCTGCCAGCCCTGTTAGTTCACTCATCACTTCGATAGCGATACCTATTGATGCTAATGCAATAAGCGAACTCCCCATATAGAGTACTCTTTTCACATAGTTGTGACGCCACCAAGACTTCCCCCTTTTGTATGCAACTCGTTCAGTTTCGCACCAAGCAATCCCCACAGCAAATGTTACAACAAGACTGCCGATGTAGAACCAGATATGGTATGTGACATCTGAGCCAAAGCCTTCGTTCGCCCAATTCGGATTGTTGTAGTACCAAAGGGAGTAATAGAATATCTGGATGAGAAGGATGTGGTAGCTTGCTCTGCCAGCCCTCTGAATGATATTCTGCAGCCTAGTCTGAGGTGTTGAGGGCAGGTATCTCATCGCAAGAAGGAACAGAAAAGCGGAATACGGGATGACCAGGAATGTGTAGTCTCCCCAGATGATGTTGTGCTTGTAAATCCCATCGATGACGTATGCACGGAAACCAAGAATCTGGTAGGCAATCATGTAGATGACACTCAGAGGCAAGGCAACCCACATGAGGCGATTTCGCTTCGCCTTGATGTTAGGACTGTCTGTGAACCATAGGCCCAAACCAACAGCAGGCAAGAGGAACAACACATTGGTTCTTATGACGCTGGTCATGAACGCTGATGCATAACTTGTATATTGCCAGTGACCTTCTACAAGCTGCAACGGGACGTTGTAGAACAAAAATAGCTGCAGAAGAATCTCACTCATGAAACAAAGGAATACTGTCAGCTTTGGATATGATATATAGCCCCTGTAGACCAATGGGAGCACGAGAATCGAACTGAAGAGCACGGGAATAAACCAGTTGCCCGGACCCCAGAATGGCAGCCATCCTATCAGAGTGTATTCATTCCAAGTGAATGAGTTGTAATATAATCCTAGGATCAATGAGCCCCAGTACAGAAGAAGAAAAGGAAAGACGTACCGCTCGATTTTGTTCTTGAAATAATCTCGAGAGTAGAGCTCCCGAAGTGTAGTGGCACCTTTGTTCTTGAAAGAGAGTCCAATATTGAATCCCATGACGATCATGAAGATGGGAATGGCAGTCCGTTCCCAGAAGACCCCTCCAATAAGGCTCTTCAAATCCCAAGTAAGACTATGGTCTAACACAACTAGAGCGATGGCAAATGCCTTCAGAGCATCGACCTGCCAGTATTTGACCCGTTTCTGAAGCTCAATAACCTCGAGTGGACCGTCTTCTGTGGCCTGCGACATGTGAAAAAGGCGAATTTCATCAGTGAAATACCATTCGGACTGAGCAAAGATAGGAAAATGGATTGAAATACGTCGCGTGGAGCACCAGATTGATATTCCCCTCGTATTGTGTGTCACTGGAAGGATACACTGATGCAGTCTTCCGATCTCCCGCTTCTCACAAGTATCCGGCTTCTTCTATTCCTTATACTTCTCATCCTAATCTATGTCACCACAAAGCAGAGTAGTAGAACGATCGCCAAAGCATGGCGGCTTCCTATCATCTATCCTAATGATAGTGAGGATGGAGCGAAGAAGATTGGCGAACGCGAATCACTGCTAAAGGAATTATCAATGAGATGGGGTCTGTTCACCGTAATCGACTACTCGCTAGGTGTCCTCATCGCCTATGAGATTATAATGGGTTTCTCAGTGGCGGGATATGAAATAGCCTACTATGTTATGGTGCATGTGCCTTCTGCTATTGCAATATCATTTGGGATTGGATTGCTATTAGCAATAGTTGTGATCAAGCTTAGAAACCCGTTTCAGTCTGGGAAAATTCAACCGCTGAAACATTTGGTAGAAAATCTGGAATCACTTGTGAACGCAGTGCACGTTGGAGATACGAAAGTTTCTGAAGATACTGAAGACATCTTGCTCCGGATTCTAGGACAGGAAATTGAGAGATTCATGGAATTCCGAAAGATGGGCGATGCAGAGTGCGGTCGACTCCTTGAATACCTCACAGGGATTGAGGGTACTGTGGGTCAAGCGGCCTCTGCATTATTCTGGCCACAATAGAGTGTGCTTCAATTAAATTTGGGCGATTGCGTCCTTGATGAGATTCGCGCCTCGTTCTGCAAGTCTGTCTGCATCTTCCTGCGTTGCCGCTTCGGAGAAACAGCGGTATAGCGGTTCAGTTCCGGAAGGGCGCATTAGAATCCAGCCTTCTTCAAACAAAAGCTTCACGCCATCGAGGGTGATTCTATCTTGGTCTTCAGTCAATCTTAGTAGACTGTCAAGCAGTGCGAACTCCTTCTCGACTGGAATAGGCACCTTGATCTTGGCACTATAGTACGAAGGGAGCTCAGCCACTAACTCTGTGAGCCTCTTTCCCTCAACCGCCATAATCTCAATCACCTGTGCCGCGGTCATAGCACCATCACGCACTGGTTGATGCGGGGGATAGAACACGCCTCCATTCTCCTCGCCACCCAGTTCGGCACCGGTTTCATCTAATCTATGTGAAACGACCACGCTACCAACAACGGTCCAGTCAATCTTTGCATCAGCGATTCTGACAATGTCTTCAATGAGACGTCCGCTACTGACGGGGGTCACAAGCGTGGAACCTTTCTTCCTAGCAAGTACACGTGATGCAATGATGGCAAATGATTGGTCACCCCAGAGTATGTGTCCGTCCTCGTCAACAAAAGTCGCCCTGTCGGCATCACCATCATGTGCAATTCCAATATCCGCCCCCACTGATTTGACGGTGTTAGCTAGGTCTGCCAAGTTTGCAGGGGTGGGCTCAGGGTTCCTTCCCGGAAAGGTACCATCAAGCTGACCATTAAGTGAGAGTACCTTGCATCCAAGCTCCCTGAGGAGCAATGGTGTCACGAGAGAACCCACACTGTTAGCACCATCTACCACCACTCTGAGATTTTTACTTCGAATTGTTTCGACATCGACATGCGACTTGATGGCGTCTATGAATTCCCGTATTGCATTTTCATATTCAGAGATCTCACCAACAGCATTCCATTCAGCTGTCTTGAATTGGCGCTCAAAGAACACGTCCTCAATCCGGGACTCGACATCCTTTGAAACCTCAATCCCATTGCCGCCCATCACCTTGATGCCATTGAACTCAGGGGGATTGTGAGAGGCAGTTATCATCACACCCGAAATGCATCCTAATCGAGGCACCATGAATTGCAGGGTAGGGGTCGGGGATGGACCTATGTCCACTACGGAACACTCTGTCGAGAGAAGACCAGACACAACGGCATTGGAAAACATCAAGCCTCCTTTTCTGGAATCACGTGATATCGCTATCTTTCCAGGACCGAGAACTGTCCCCACTGCTCTTGCCAGATCAAGTGCCAT
>JAEOTX010000020.1 GCA_016839605.1 Candidatus Thorarchaeota archaeon
AGAATGCTGGCATTTCCAGCCAGTTGGGATGATGTGAAGTTGAATTTTCCACCAAGACTATCAAAGATAGTGACGTTGTAGCCAGAGACTGCTAAGGACACATTGAAAGTGTAGTGAGTGTCTTCTCCTCCATCCATTGAAGAGATAATGGTCCAGAGCGGAACTCCTGCATATGTACTTCCGCCACGCATGATCTCAATACGATGATGACTACATGATGCCAATGAGTAATAGACGTCATGGGTCATGTTCCATTCTTGTAGTCCCCTGAGTTCTAATTCCCAGGGCTCAACCTCATCAATCAATGTGATGTTCACGACAAATTTCGCCCAGAAATGCCCATCAGTCAAATATCCATCATCGTTGAGTGTAGCAACTCGAAGAGGTCCTCCACTCGGGATGGGTTCGTCATCCTCATAATATGCGAGAATCATCGGACACTCTTGTAGCCCGACCGGATCACCTGTAGTTGCGTTGTACGCATCGAACCAACCATCGATGTGACTCTTGTTGTAGTATGTGGTGTAGCCATCATCTGCTACTATTTCCACGGTATACTCTACAGGCAAATCTCCAGTCTGATTCAAGAGATATTCAACCAATAATCCAGTATAAGTGAAGGGACCAACTATTGTACCTGATGACTTCTTATACCCGCCAATTCCTGTGATTGAGGGCATGTCCATCAACTCCAACAAGGAGTAGCTCTGTATTGTTTCTCCCCTTTGCACATTGAGAATCTTAGCTCCCATGTCTCGGATAGTTATATTGACTACCTCTCGAAGCCATAGAAAGCTGTCAGTTAGATATCCCTCATCGTTGATGAAAGCTATACGAAGTGGTATTTCGGTATCGATAGGCTCGCTGTCTTCATAGTAAGCAATAATCATTGTGCAGTTTACATCACCAAGAGAATCTCCTGTTGTATTGTTATAGCCAATAGTAGTTCCCTCAGCAACTGCTTGTTCATATGTGATGGAGTATCCATCGCTAGCAGATGTGATCACTTCGTAATTTGATGGGAACGCACCACCATCGTTCACCAGGATTTGCAGAGGTACTCCAGTGAAATTCATTGGGCCAACTAGAGTACCAACTCGATTCTTGAATCCGCCTAGTCCTGATACCGCTTCAAATCCCATAATATCAGATAGAGTGTAGCTCTTTGTAGAATCTCCAACTGAAACATCTAGGATTGTGCCTTCAGGTCGGTCTGTGATTATGATTTCTGCGACGTTACTCACAAGTTTCGGTCCTGCAGCACCAGAGAAGAACTGAGGGTCGAAGGCCATTCTTGCATCATCATTAGTGAAGAAACCATCCTCTGGAAGAAACATCAGTCTAGGGCCATCCTCATAATCTGGAATCACAGTTTGATTGTACTCATAGGCTAGGACCATATCCCCTTGGATAGAGTACATTGATGCGTTTGGATGAACATTGTCATAGGTGAAGATCTGCCCATATCCATCGGATGCATTGACAATGATTACTTCATTCTCACTCATCCCCCCAACCAAATCGATGATATCAGATATTCTAGCACCAACATAATCGCCTTGTCCACGTGTGTTTCCATATGAGTTCTCAAAAGCGCTGGAACGTGCGACTGCTGACATGGATTGCAGCTCAGTCAGTGTCACTATTCGAGTTGTTTCATCACTTCCAACAACATTGATTGAAGGTTCATCACCATCAACAGGTTGCTGCATAAAGAACAGAGCGGCAAGTGAACCTCCCGCAAGGATCAACACAATTAGCAGAGTTGCGTAGAGTTTTGAATTGCTACCCGATGCACCCATGACGGTCACCATTATCGATATGTTTCATGGTGCCAAACGACCCTCTATAAAAATCTAGGGGAACAGCAAACATGCAAACCTCTTCCCTAGTGTTTTCTCCAGCCTATGATCTATTGCAGCAAGCTGGGTGGCGATTCTGGTTGTTCCTAATGTAGAATGGTATTTTGATGATGGGAAAGATTTGAGCATATTAGATTGCTAATATCAAGAAAAGGTGGTCAGAAGAATCCCGACTTTTTTTGCGTTGAACTGAGATTATAACTCAACCATGAACTCTTGACTAGTACGATGGAAATGAACAGCTTACAATCATCTCTTGAATTCGACTTGATTGAAGTTAGTCCGCGTGTAGTTATTGCAAACTATAAGGACTGTTTCGGAGTGAATGCAGCTGCTATTATCCTTAACAACTTCACAATCTGTGTTGATTCGCTATTCTATCCACCGCAGGGAAAGGCCTTCAGAAAGATAGTTGAATCTAAATACAAACTTCCTGTGAAGTACCTCTTCTTGACGCACTATCATGGAGACCATGTATTCGGCATGGCTTCGTTCAAAGATGTCGAAGTCTTCGGTTCACAGGAACTGATTAAAAACATGAAAAGACGGATGAAAGAGCAATGGACAAAAGATGAATTTGAGAAATGGAAGGATGAAGAACCGGAACTAGCACATGTTATCTCCCAGATAGAAGTATGGCTTCCTGATTACGGATTTAAGGGGAGCCACACCATCAGTGATGGAGATCTTAGGGCTGAGTTTTATCACTCAGGAGGGCATACTGGTTGTTCAGCATATGCATATTTCCCCGCTGAACGAGTCCTGATAACAGGAGATGACCTTGCATCATTTGATTGGCCTTACATAAGTGATTCAACTGGCGATCCTGATAGGTGGATAGCTTCTTTTGAGGCGATGCTGAAATTGGACGTAGATAAAGTCGTGCCAGGGCATGGCCCGGTGGTTGATAAGGAACATATACTTGTGCATCTCAACTACATCAAAAGTCTAAGAGAGTTGGTGATTTGCGCCATTTCTAATGGGACCCCTCCTGAAGACATACAGGTACCGGAATTCTATAAGACAGCAGAGGATTGGCAAATCCCTAGAGCATTGAAACATCTGCATAATTTCTATTCTGCAAAGTCACGTTAGTTTTATGAAGAAAGGGGGATAGAAGGAGCGCGATCAACGCGCCCTTACTGGGAAATCTAATCCAGTCCTATTGCTAATCCCTCTTGGATGATTTGCTTTGAAGTGCTTTGTTTATGGAGGATATGTCGAGGAAGGTATCCTCTACTTGGAGCTCTTCCATAATAACTGCTGATAATGGCTGTTTCTGATCAACGTCTATCCCTGGCATGTATCCAAACACTTCGTTGAGTCTAGCATTTAGAAGGGAAAACAGCTTGGATAGGGGGAGATCCATTGGACAAGCATCTTGACATTGCCCGCAATTAACACAAGAATCTGCAACATGTGCAAGTCTTGTGAGTGGAAATACCGTATCTGGAGGTATTTCGCCGCCTTCTAGGAACCCTCTGCTTGCCTCTAGAAGGCAGTGATCACAAAAGCATATAGGACATGCATCCCTGCATCCGTAGCATTTGATACACTTATTGAATTCATTTAGCCAGTACTCCAATCTCTTGGAAAGATCAAGATCCAGGATAGGTTTGAAATCACGTTCCTTCCACAACTCAGCAAGTTCCTTTTCCGCATTATCCTTTTCTTCTCGTTTCTTGATACTCTTCTTGTCGGGTCTTTCAGCCGTGATAAATCCCCTTTCTATTGCCTCCTCAACCAGCAACCTGCCTTTGTCTGAACATGCTTCTATGAACGTAGCCCGTTCCTCTTCATCTTCAGTTCCCCACTTTCCACAGGCCAAATCTGCGAAGATTGGTATGTTGATCTCACATCTTCTACAGTTTTCACGACGACCGTAACCTTTTTCCTCCAATTTCATGAGGTCAAGTGATTTGGTAGTCCCGTCTTCAAGCATGACCAAAAGCTTTCCTTCATCGATGTCTTCTCTAATGACTTCATTGGGATTGACTTTGAATTCATCAATGAACATCTGTTTTGCAGTTGTTGGGGATATTGTCCCAGTGCAATTGAGTCCTATTAGAATCAGGTTATCGAGGTCAATCTGTTCACGTTTTTGGAGTTCTATAAGTGCCCTGATATCACATGGCTTCCCTACAACAGCCAGTTTCATTTTCATAGCGCCATCAAGGTACTCTTTCACAAACCGAGGTATATTCGGAATAGAACAATGAAGTGAACCAGCAGAATCAATCAATTCCTCGGGCTCAGTGATCAAGACAGGGACACCTGCATATCTATTGCCATTCCTCGCCTTTGCAGTGACTACACCATCAACCTTTCCGGTTTCAAGTAGGAATCTGAGGAGTGAAGTGACAGCACCTCCGCTTTCAGCTTTTTCAAGAACTTTCGGATCTGAGGAACGAGCCAGGTACATAATCCCACTCATTTGCTCACCTCCATTCTAACTGCACATACCTTATACTCTGGCATCCCACAAGCAGGATCCAGTACAGGATTGGTTATCTTATTAGCACAAGCCTCGCTGAAGTGAAAAGGAAGAAACACTAGCCCTTCTGGAACTTCGTTGGTCACATGAGCTTCTGCTTCGATACTACCTCGTCTGGTCGTCAAAACAACCTTGGTTCCTCTCTTGATGTTCTCTTTAGTTGCATCCTTTGGATTGATCTGAAAGAAGCCGCTTGGTACTTCAGCATCCAGTTTTGGAGTTCTACGACTCATTGTACCAGTGTGATAGTGGAATATGCTTCTCCCTGTTGTAAGGATATAGGGATACTCTGCATCAGGTAATTCAGCAGGAGGCTGGAAATTCACCACCTGAAGATGGCCAAGTCCATCTGGCGTGTTGAATTTCTGCGTGAAGAAAGTACTAGTTCCCGGATGGTCCTCTGCAGGACATGGCCATTGAATACCGCCCACAGTGTTTTCGAGTCGTTCATAGGTTATCCCTTTGTAAGGCGGGACGCATCTTCTTATTTCCTCGAATATCTCTCCCGGAGATGAAAAGTCGAATTGTGCCTTGTGACCCATCCGTTCTGCTATCTGACATATAATCCACCAATCAGGTTTAGCTTCACCAGGAGGGTCAATTATCTGGTTTATCTTCTGCACCCTTCGATCAACATACGCGTGTATACCTTCTCTCTCTACCCATGTACTAGCAGGGAGTACAATATCAGCTAACTGTGCCGTTTCTGTGGGAAAGATGTCCTGTACTATTAACAGCTCCTTATCTTCAAGGTCTTTCTGTACATTGTCAATATCCGGAGCTGCCATCATTGGGTTTGTTCCTATTACCCACAGATACTTGGTTTGCTGGATCATCTTGGTATAAGGCAATCCGGGATTTGCAGGAAGGTCTTCTACACCCCATAGCTTCTCAAACTTCTCGTGAGCACCTGTACCGACTTTCTGGAATCCAGGATAGAACACATTCAGACAACCCATATCACCAGTTCCTTCGCCATTTATTTGACCACGTGTTGGGCAGAGGCCTGTACCAGGTCTTCCATATTGACCAGTTATCAACGCGAGAGTAGCTAGGGCTTTTATCCCATCAGATCCTGTTATGTGTTGATTTAATCCCTGATTGTATAGTACGCAACCGGTACGTGCCTTGGCAAACCATCGAGCTGCCTTCTTGACATCCTTCGTGGCTACACCAGAAATCTCTTTCATTTCTAGTAAGTCCAAGTTAGTAAGATGGTCTCGCAGTGCCTCGAACCCTGTAGTTCGGGATTCAATGAACTCTTTGTTTTCTACTTCTTCATCAAGTATAATCTTCATCATGGCGTTTATTACAGCTACGTCTGTTCCGGGCTCCAATTGGAGGTGAACGTCACCCAGTTCACGTGCAGTGACTGTGTTTCTTGGGTCCAACACAATCACCTTAGCACCCTTTTTCTTCGCCCTAAGAATCCGCCTCGTCATCATGGGGAAGGTCTCGCTAGGATTGATGCCTACTAGAAGGAAACAGTCAGCTTTCTCTATATCGAGCTGAGAGATTGGCATCACACCAGACCCTACAGTTGGACCAAGACCAGCAGCAGTAGATGAGTGACAAAGACGGCCGCAGTATTCAACATTGTTTGTCTTCATAACAACACGTGTAAATTTCTGCTCAACATACGCGTCCTCATTTGTGTTCTTTCCCGATGCGAGCAAGCCGAATTCATTTGGACCTGCCTCCTTTAGTTTCGATGTAATAAGATCAAACGCCTCATCCCAGCTGGCTTTTACCAACTTCCCCTTTTTCCGTATTAGCGGTGTCTTTAATCGATCTTCAGCGTAGAGGAATTGATAGGCGTTTCTTCCCTTAGGGCAGTTGCCACCTTCATTGATTGGATGTTCGTTCCAGGGTTCCTGGCCAATGATCTTACCGTCCTTCAATGTCAAGTAGATCCCACAGCCGCAGCTGCAGTAGGGACAAATGGTCTGCTCATACTTAATCATTTACTGCTCCCCCATTTCATTTGGACCAAGTTTTTTGATCTGCTTCACAAAATCGTCAACAACGCTTGCGAACTTGTTTGCTTCCGATGCAGAAATCCATTCAAGCCTTAGTCTATCCGGTTCGATCCCTATCGTTTCAAGAAGCGTCTTGAGCATCATGAACCTTCTTCTTGTAAGAAGATTTCCAGATTTGTAGTGGCATTCACCCGGATGACAACCCGCAATGAGTACTCCATCTGCTCCCATCATTAGAGCTTTAATAACATAGGTAGGGTCCACCCGGCTCGAGCAGCTGACTCTGACTGAGTGTACAATAGGGGAGTACTGTATACGACTTGTCCCTGCCAAATCTGCTCCTGCATAGCTACACCAATTACAGAGGAATGCGATAATCTTAGGTTCGAAAATATCTTCATGCGTCTTCGCTGATCCTCTTTTTTCTACTTGCTCCGTTTTCATCTACCCTCTTTTTATTGTGTTATTCCTTTTCCCGATTCCAGTTTGCACAACTTGAGTGCCAAACTCATACAAGGCAAACAAGGAACTTGGCATGCTGTAATGCGTCCATTGAAAAAGGACATATGAATCAGTATTCAGAATGGAAAAACTACCTTATTAATCCGTTTACTACGGAAATGACCTTCGATATTATTAGAATTCACTTCTTTTTGACGAGGTCTATCTAAAATGTAATAACAAAGGATAGAAGAAGCATGAGCAGCAAGTCCTTGCAGTCCAATCGGATTCTTAGCGAAGTCTTTTTTTCAGGAAATCATAGACATCAAATGAAAGATTATGACGCAAATCGTAAGAAAAGATGGTGTACCGATGTGCACACTGGAGCAATATGAAATTGATTTTGCAGATCGTCATTTAGTGCATGGCGTGATTGAAAAATGGGCTAATGAGAAACCTGACGAAATTGGACTAATTTGCGCAGATGACGGCAGGGAATTCTCTTGGAAAGATATCCATCTGTCAGCAACAGCGATTGCCATTAAGCTGATAGAGATGGGATTCAAGAAGGGAGATTTTCTGGCCACATCCCTACCTTTTCTCCCCGAACACATTTTCCTGCAATATGCATGCTTCCAGATTGGAGTTATCCATGTACCTCTGGATTTGCGGCTAAAACCACCAGAAGTCGTCCGTTGCTTGACCTTGGTGAAAGCAAAAGCGTATTGTCACTTGGGAAAAACGCCCCATGCTGACTTTGGAGCCTTGGGGATTGCAGTCAAGCAAAATTGCTCATTTATAGAGCATTTCATCCAATTCTCAAAACCTGACGAGTGCAATGAAGGAGCGATATCTGCGTTTAGTCTAGTAAAAGATGCTGAAGAATTGGCTAAAAAGACTCTCTCAGGAAATGCTCCGGAACTGGCTCAGAAATATGCGGAAGCCAAAGCAAGCATTGCCGAGACTGATGGATGTCAGGTCATTTACACAACGGGCTCCACCGGAGCTCCGAAACCTGCTCTTCTCTCTCATCGTGGAATCACGTCACAAAATCTGACCCTTGGGATGGGATTCGACATGACCGAGAATGACACGATGTGTGTGAACTTACCACCCAGCCATGTTGGAGGTCAAGCAGAGCAATTAATGACACCTTGGTTCTTTGGTGCCAAATGCGTGGTCCTCCACATCTTCAAACCCGACCTCACATTGGAAGCGATCCAAAGATACAAGGTGACACTCTTTGGCCAAATCCCAGCTCTGTTCGTCATGGAATGGCGACTACCCAATTATGCAGACTATAATCTTTCTAGTTTGAAATTCGGACTTTATGGAGGGCAGGCAGTCTCACGCCAATTCTTAGAGCAATTGCAGCAGATGACCCCGAGATTCGGAACGGGATTGGGACTGACTGAAACCTCTGGATTTTGTACATACACTCCCCTAGACGGCACAGTGGATGATATCCTTGCTGGGGTTGGGTATGCGATGCCTATCACACCCATCTCTATCAGAGAACCGATGCTTCCAGATGGGAACGCTGGGAAAGAACTGCCACCCGGGGAAAACGGAGAGATCTGCTTCAGTGGGCCACAGCTCTTCTTGGGTTATGTGAATGACGTAGAAGCAACTCGAAGAACAATCTCGACAGACGGTTGGTTGTATACTGGCGATTATGGCAGCTATGATGAGAAAGGATTGCATCTGGCCGGCCGGACCAAACTGATGATTAAACCAAAAGGGTACAATGTCTTCCCAACCGAGGTGGAGAACTTCATTCTGAACGCTCTGAAAGAGAAGGTTGCGGGTGTTGCATGTGTTGGGATCAAGCACGAGGTCTTCACTGAAGCAATCTTTGCTTTTGTGGTTCCAAAGTCGGAAATGACGGTGACACCTGAGGAAGTCCATGAGACAGCGAAGGGGATGGCTTCATACAAGCGACCATTACATGTAGAGATCATTTCTGAGATGCCTCTCAATCGAGTAGCAAAGACTGATTATGTTTCCTTGAAAGACACTGCGGATAGAAGAGTGGATGAGCTTCGTGCTGCGGGCAAATGGGACAATTGAATGTCAAATTCAATCAAAATGGGAAGGGATAGAAGGAGCGCGA
>JAEOTX010000164.1 GCA_016839605.1 Candidatus Thorarchaeota archaeon
GTTCTTTCTGATAAGCGCGTGGAAGAACCTGCTCGTGTATTCTAGCGTCATAACAAAAGGAAACCTCGTGCCCAGCGTGATTGAAACACCTTGCCATTGTGCAGAGCATTGCAAATCCCTGTGCAGCTAAACTTGGTGACAAGTCTTCGCTGGCGAGTCCACCTCCTGTTATGTGCTCGTAGAGGAATATTCGCATTGCTGACTCAATTGGGCTATGGTCAGCAACCTATAAGACTCTTACAGATTTCAATAGTATCGAGAAAAATGGGTCAAGCTGAGATTATTCCAGTAATGGATATCATGAAAGGAGAAGTAGTCCACGGAATCGCTGGTAAGAGAAACGAGTATAGACCAATCAAAAGTAGAATCGTTGAAAGCGCGGCTCCTATCGATGTTGCTGAGGCTTTCACACGAGTCTTTGGTGTTGACAGAATATACATTGCAGACTTGGATGCAATAAGGGGGATTGGTGACAATTTTTCTGTTGTTACGGATATTGCAGATTCTACCGGTTTGAAGATTCTCCTTGATGGCGGAGCGGGGAATGAAGGAGATATTGATAGGCTCCTCCAAACTGGAATTCAAAGCGCAATCGTGGCAACTGAAACTCTTGCTTCTAGGGAGGCTCTCATTAAGATCCAACAAATTCACGGAAAATCTGTAGTTGGGTCTCTTGATCTGATGAATGGCAAGACATTGAGCGCATGCAAAGAGTTCAGCGGAACAGACCCTCTCACCATGGCGCGCATTCTTGAAGCACATGGAATTCGAAATCTAATTGTCTTGGAATTAAGCCTCGTGGGAACTGGAAAGGGGCCAATTCATGATGGACTGAGGCAAATCTGCAGCAACTCATCTTCGGAGATTATTGCAGGAGGGGGAGTAAGAAACTGCGATGACCTTCATGAACTCTATGAGATTGGCGTTGGTGCAGCTCTGGTTGCTACAGCACTCCATCAAAAGACTATCCTACCATAATCATGTCCGTCAACAGTAGCCTTAACTGGGGGTCTAGTTGTCGCCATCTGAAACAATGGATGTGAGCTGCAAATTTGTCTAGGATCACCAAGGCATCATATGCTGTTCTTTTTGCATGTACATTGTCCCATTTCATGAATCACATCTACACTGGGATGCTATCCCCTTTCTTGCCAATAATAAGAGATGAACTAGCACTCACTCTGACTGAAGCAGGAATTGTTACGAGTGCATCAATTTTGACGATGACAACATCTCATCTATTGGTGGGATATCTTGGTGATAGGGGATGGAGAGATATCTTCATTCCTGCAAGTGTGATAATAACGGCAGTCATCGTGCTTGTTTCAAGTCTTGCAACTACATTCCTCTTCCTCACCATCACAATGCTTGTGCTAGGCACAGCAGCGGCAGGCTATCATCCGAGTGTATTCCCTGCTTTGACTGAGAACTTCCCCAAATCCGCAAGAGCTATGGCAACCGGATTTCAAGCAATGGGCGGCCTGGTGGGCATGGCAATCATTCCATTCCTCGGAGTATCACTCTTGATCGCTGTTGGAGGGTGGCGTGAGTCCTTCGTAGTTCTTGCAGTCATGGGTTTTGCATTCTTCATTCCAATATTTCTCCTTATGCGATATGCTCAGAGGGCTCCATCTCAGAGTAAGGAGGAGAGAGAGATAGGTGATGGAGAGGACGGGTGGACTAGAAATTTCGTGGTTCTCACTTTCATTATCGGATTCAGAGGCATGACCTTTCGTTGCACCACATTGCTAATGCCACTCTATCTTGTCGCTAGCCATCATCATTATGATGCAATAATTGCAGGCTACTTTACAACAATCATGTTGGTTGCGGGCATTATTGGAGAGATCGTTTCGGCACCAATCTCAGACCGTACAGGTAAACGAGTTCCCTTCATAATCATCTCAAGTGCCGTTTCTATTCCACTCCTGATTCTTCTCAATACTCCATTAGACCAGTTCTCACTGCTACTAGTGCTTGTTGGATTTGGCTTCTTCTTCTTTCTAGGTGTACCACCAAATACAGCATTCCAGACAGAGGTTTCTCCCAGAGAGAAACAGGGATTGGCATTTGGAATTCTATTCTCCTTCGGTGCTATTCCCGGTGCAATCGCACCAATAATCTTCGGTTGGATTGGAGATGTCTATGATCTCCAAGCGTCTGTTATGTTCATTGTTATAACAACCCTTCTCGCCACAATCTCCTCACTCCTCTTGAAAGAGAAAAAATCAGCAAAGGGAGATGTGTCAATGGCCTTAGATCCAGTTCCTGTACAGTAAGAAACTTCCTAGTACACTGATGTCACTTTAGTCAACATCATATACTGGTCAAACAAGCTCAAAGCACCCATGATGGACTATCATATCCACCCGGCATACTCCGCAGATGCAGAGGGCACTCTGGAAGATTTCTGCAGGGCTGCTCTTGATAAGGGACTGAAAGAGATCTGTTTCGCAACACACCTAGACTCAGATCCTTTGAGGGATGACTCCTATGTGATGGTCAGAGGGAAGAGAGTCAATGTCCACGACGCTAGTTGGTTCGA
>JAEOTX010000165.1 GCA_016839605.1 Candidatus Thorarchaeota archaeon
CTGGCGGACATGACATCGGAATCCTCTTGGCTCAGGATGGAGTCTATAGCATTGACAAGGGCTGCAATACTTCCAGCGATATTAAGAGTCTTGGAGTCCCTGTATTCGCAATAAAGCATCATGTAGAAGAACGCGGCCTGGGAGACCGTTTGGCTGTTAATGCCAAGTTAATCGAATATGATGGCGCTGTCGACCTAATAATGGAAAAGTACGACAAAGTAATCTCACTATGAGCCAGTCTGACTCGCTGACTCACATTCTCTGGCTGCAGACACACTCTATATACACAAATCGAGGTCTCTGCAAATGTTGAAAAAGGAGCAGCACAATATTTGAAGACCAGGTGTTCAATCATGGCGTGGAAGAAACACTCAAAGAAGATTTCGGACCTCAAGGACTCCAATACTCAGATTGACATGACGGTTAGAGAGCGTCTAGAAGAGATGGCGAAAGAGCTCACTGATCAAGATGTCGCCGTGAGTCTGGAGTTTCTTAAGGAGCACCTTCATCTCCAGAAGGAAGATGATGACGCAGTAGATGAGCTCAAGTTTCATCTGAGATTAATGGATGATTTCCATTATAGCGTGATAGCGGATGATACCGATCAGTCGATATACATCTATTTCACGAAAAGCAGAGAGTGAAGAAAACTTCCGTAAGTGAAGAAAACGCATTGGAGAGAACAGGAGTGAATCCTGAGTTCTCTCCGTTTGCTAGTTTTAGAAGAACATGACTCTGTCATGCTTTAGGGTGTCGTCGATCATTGTGGCTGCGCCAGCAATCTCGATATCCTGGTTTCTGAGGTCTTCCTGCTTGATTCCTCGGAACTCAACGGAGTTTGAACACACCTGGATCTTGCCACCAGCTTCTTGGAATGCGTCAATCAAATCCGGGAGTGGCGGAAAGCCTGGGGCCTTCACCTTCTCAGCTGCACCCTTCTTCATAAGGTAGACTGCATCCATCATCAAGAATATGTTTGTATCAACATCCTGAGCTTGAGCAGTCGTACCTGTCACAAATGGACCGTAACAACGTTCAGCTGCTTCGGGTCCCCACTGACCAATAATGTATAGACTTGCCATATTGTAATCATCTCCATTACAGAATTGCTAGTTCAGCGTAGTACAGGACTAGTGCCAAGGACAGGAACGTAGTCACAATCAGATTCGTGATGTGTGAGCTGTGCATTGGTGCACCCTGCATCGTCTTCATCAGAATTGGAACAATCTGTAAGAACTCCATCAAGAATCCAAGAAGGAAAAAGATGAAGTCTGCGATTAGTAGTAATTGCACCAAGTCCATGAACCCAAGTGAGAACGTTGGGGCAAAGAGGCCCACAAGCAGAGTCACAAGACTCAACATCATCCCCAGCATGAGCATCATGACCTGTGGCATCAAAATATATCCCATTCTCCTTGCTGCAAAGAATCCGCTGAACATTGTCGCGAATCCCAAGGCGAAGAGAACGAATAGTAATAGTTGAAACACTGCCATAATAGTTCACCCAAGTTGCAGTTTCGGGAATTTCTTCCATTGATAAGGATGTCGGAAATGGTACAAAAAGCGACCTTCGAATGTGCGTTATCGCACAATCGTGGAATCGTAAGCCTTTAAACCGTAACTTACTGAGCCCGCTCGTAGGTTTTGAACATGACCCACGACGTAGCGCGAACATTTGATGCTTCTGGTATGAGGTGCCCAATGCCCATACTCAAAACGAAGAAAGAAATTGGTCAAGTTGAAATTGGCCAGATCCTCCAAGTCATCGCAACAGACATCGGGACCAAGAAGGACTTCCCCGCTTTTGCAGCAAGGACAGGTCACGAGATTGTCGAACTAGTTGAAGAGGGCGACAGGCTCGTCTGGTATCTCCGACGTACTAAGTAATGTCTTCTCAAGAAAGGTTATGCCTTCTTTCCTGGGACGATTAGAATTTGTCCTAGCATATCACCCTTCATGACAGAGGCTTTTAGTCTCGACTGAAACATGGCCATGTTGGCAACTCGTTCTTCAGTATATGATTTGTATTCGAGGGCCCCCACACAGGATATGTGTCCCATTCCATTTGCTCCATAGAATGATTGAAGCACCATACCATATGCTGGAATTCTGATTGGTCGTATTGGAACTATTCGTGTTTCCCCCTCGGCAAACGGGACTTTCTCGTTAGCCACAACGGGAGCCAATCTAGCTTTCCCCCAATCCACCGCTATTTCGACTTCTTCCAGACCCTCTACTGCAGATCTGATTCTGTCCATTCCCATATCTGCGAGGTCCTGTCTACAGCTAATGACATAGATCTTTTCTGACAAATTGAGTTCTCCTTTCTACCCATTAAGATGCATATGGTCTATTGAACTCGCTGGCTAAAAAGCTTAAGTAGTTTTCGAATCATGATTCATTATTGAGTAGACAGCCGCAAGTGATCAATTTTCCACAAGCTAGTCGTTTGCCGGATTTCTAGGAATCCTATTTATGTTGGTCTTTAGTTATAGCGATGAGTGAGAACTATGGATACCGCTGAGATAATGGAGATTGCACTTGAGATGGCTGAATTAGATGAGATTCCTGGGGACTCAGCCATCCATGTGCCTGGGAAGGACATCAAGCGCGTACTGATAGGCATAGACATGTGGACCTCGGAACTGCTTCTTGCTAGAGAGCTGAATTATGACCTGGTCATCGCGCATCATCCTCCTGGAGGTGTCGCTAGAATAAACTTCGATCAAGTGGTCTTAAGACAGATCCAGCAAATGACAGAGGCAGGCATACCTCCGCACCTTGCTGAGAAGGCTCTAAAGCCGCGTCTGGATGTCACGAGAGCGAATATACATACAAGCAACTACGACAGATTTGTGT
The DNA here is from genome assembly GCA_016839605.1 of Candidatus Thorarchaeota archaeon. Classification (GTDB taxonomy): domain Archaea; phylum Asgardarchaeota; class Thorarchaeia; order Thorarchaeales; family Thorarchaeaceae; genus SMTZ1-83. Next base: position 2,860 of record JAEOTX010000165.1, read on the forward strand.
CTGCAGCCCGCTTGATGGAGATGCCTTTCATGAATATTCATCTCCCCTTGGACATAATCTGTAGACGACGGTTCATCAAAGCGGTTGAGGACGGAACAAAGAAAGTAACAGAGCCTCTTGTTCAGCATGCTATTGATGCAATGAACCAGATACCTGAGATGAAGATGGGTATGACTGAACCTATGGTTCACGTTGGTTCGGCCAAGAATCTACTTGGCAAGTGGATTGTGGCAATGGCTGGAGGAACAAATGGAGGGGCTGGAGTTGCAAAGGCATACTTTGATGCAGGATATTCAACAGTGATCTACATGCATCTCGGTACTGCCGACAAGAAGGAGCTTGCTCAATACGATAATGCAGGCAATTTGGTGGCAACAGGGCACATCGCATCAGACTCAGTTGGCATTGCACCTTTTGTTAAAGAGCTACGTGAGAGGGGCCTCGAAGTAACACCGATGAGTGGAGTTTTTGTCCCTGAATGAGGAAACGGATACTCAGTCATAAGCCCCTCAGATAGCCAGGACGAAGTGACTTTTCGTCACCCATGTCTAGCACTGACTCAATGACCTGTATAATCTTCTCCCTATCTCTGTTCAGAGTGCCCCCAATTGGCAAGTAATTTGATGCGTGATTTGTCCGAAACACACACTCACTAAGATGCAGCTGCTCAACAAGTTTCTTCAGTTCGTTTAGAATCTCGAAAGGATCCATGGGTGTGAATTCATTCCGCTCGGTCATCTCAAAGAGTGGTGTCCCTGGAGGGATCATCAGAGTCAAAGCTCCAATATATTCAGGGTCTATCTTGTTCAAGGCTTCAGCTGTGAGTCTGGCATGTCTGTCCGAATTTTCCAGACCTCCCAATCCGAGGATAATTGTTAGAGAGAGAGGTATCTCCGCGTTCCCTATTTTCAAACAAGCCTCAACATTCTCGTCTGTCGTGACACCTTTTCGGGACCATCGAAGCAAATCGTCATCGCCAGTTTCCAAACCAAGATATATAATTCCTAGACCCGACTTCTTCATTGTCTTAAGATCATCTACCGATTTGTCACGAACATCCTTGGCATAACCGTAGGTTCCAACTCGCTCCAACTGTGGCAGCTCTGAATATAGCAAATCAAGGACGTTGTTCAAGTCCTCAGTATTCATGGCTAACGCATTGCCATCCGCTAGAAAGACTCTTTTCACACGGTTTCTAGTATGATGATCTAATGACTCCAGGTCTTTTCTGATTCCTAGAACACCTCTGACTTTGTACTTCTTTTGCTTATAGGATACACAGAATGTGCATGCATTGTGAGAGCAGCCTACTGTAGCTTGAAGTATCAGACTCCGTGCTTCACTAGGCGGTCTCCAAATCGAGCCTTCGTATTCTATCACAAGTAGCCACGACACTATTTAGGAGTAATAGCGCCTCTAGTTGTTACATTCGAATAAATCTTGTTCATAAGCCAAATCGAGGATAGTAAACCGGACACCCAGAGATAGGGTGCCATCTGAGCTCCTACATCGATGTGGAGTGCTGGAGCAGAGCCGCTGACACAACAGTAGAAGAAAATCGTCACCATCCAAGAGAGAGCGAGTAATATAGAGAGGATGTTCTTCCAAAGTCCAACTTCTTCCACAATCACTTCTTCTTTCTCTTCATGTGTGTCCCATTGATAATGCTCCATTTCCTGCATTATAGTCCACACCTATGATATATCATCCATATACCAGTTGCTTCACTTAATAGGCTGTATTTTCAGCGCAATCTAATGTAAATATCAAAACGCGAGGGCCGGGAAATATGGAGGGACTAGGAGCGACTCTTGTATATTTTGAATTTCCTGTAGATCCAGAATATAGTGATAGCAATAGCTGCTATCAGATATGGAGAGAACTGGGCTAAGACATCAATATTGAATGACAATGATGCCCAAGAGATTTGGATTCCGAAATAGATTGTGATGAACCAGGTTATGACTAGAAGGCCTGTGCAGACATCCATAGATTCTCCTTGCTTAGGAGATTCTCCTCTTTCTCGAGGATGATAGCTTGGTTCTGTCACTATTCCATTTCCTCCTTCTGGTTGGTTGCCCACTATTCCATCAAAGGACACTAAAGGGATGTTCGCTCTGAGAATTAGCTACTCTGACCGATTTTAGCAATACTCATCTTCATAGCGCTCCTTATGATATCTCGAATATCACAATTGCGAGGAACTCAATTTGTCAGTGCCAGCTTACAAAGTACTTCTTGTGGGAGATGCAAACGTAGGGAAATCTTCCTTGATTCGAAGAATGTTGCTTGGTGAGTTTGACCCTGACTATACTGCAACGGTTGGTGTAGATTTAAGTGCCATAGCTATCAATGTCGATCCCATAACTCCTGTGATATTGACAGCAATTGACTTGGGAGGACAAGAGGACTTCAGTATGCTAAGAACGCAATATTACAAAGGCGCTCACTATGCAATGCTAGTGTATGATATCACCAATCGAGTGTCATTTACGAACATACCTGATTGGATTGAGGGTTTGATGATCAATGTGATCTCGAGAGATAGGAAGGGATTTCCATGCATGCTTGTGGCCAACAAGGTAGACAGAATTGATGCCAGGGCAGTGACATCTGCGGAGGGCAGAATCTTAGCCGATGAACGAGGACTGCCTTTCTATGAAGCAAGCGCGAAGACTGGCGAAAGAGTGGATGAGATGTTCACGAGAATAGCAAAGCATCTCTTTGCATTGTATCCGCCGATTAGAAAATAGTCGTTATTATCTACTCTACAGGTGCAGAATAGGAATTCAGAGAACTAAGGAAGTTAGAACCCTTCTGTTCACAAGATTAAAGAAGTCGTAACTCTGGCATATTCGGGCTGTTATAGCTGACTAGAATTTGCTAGTTCGCCCGCAGGAAGGAATTTCTAATGACTGATGCGCCCGTACTTAAGAATTACATCGATGGAGAATGGGTTGAGTCCAACTCCAATGAGATTAGAGAAGTGTTGAATCCCGCGACTACTGAAGTCATTGCCAAGGTTCCAATGAGTACAGTCGAGGAAACAGAACTCGCGATCAAAGTGGCTAACAAAGCTTTTGCTAGATGGAGACGAACGATACCCATCACCCGGGCTAGGTATTTCTTTGATTTGAAAACCGTCATGGAGGAGCGATTCGAAGAACTAGCTAGACAAGTAGTCATTGAGAATGGCAAGACAATTGATGAAGCTCGAGGCGAAATTCGACGCGGAATTGAGAATGTGGAAGTAGCTACAGGCATCCCTACTCTTATGATGGGCTATAATGCTGAAGACGTTGCGGTTGATATCGACGAAATGGTCATTCGGCAGCCTATGGGCGTATTCTTCACTTTGGCTCCCTTCAACTTTCCAAGCATGGTCCCACTATGGTTCCTTCCTACGGCAGTAGCATGTGGAAACACCTTCATTCTGAAACCTTCTCCAATAGCACCAGTGAGTTCTATGAAACTCTTCGAGTTGATTGACGAAATCGGATTTCCCCCCGGAGTGATTAATCTAGTTCATGGAGATGTGGATGTGGCAAATGCCCTTCTTGATAGTCCAGGTACAAAGGGTGTATCTTTTGTAGGCTCAACTCCCATTGGGAGAAAAGTCTATGAGAGAGCTGCGGCACATGGAAAACGAGCTCAGGTGCAAGCAGGTGCGAAAAACTTCTTACTAGTAATGCCTGATGCTGATCTTGAACGCACCGCTTCTGCATTAATGACTTCCTGCTATGGTTGCGCTGGTGAAAGATGTCTTGCTGGCGCTGTTATCCTTGCCATGGAAGATATTCATGAATCCTTGGTCAAGATACTTGTAGACAAGGCAAAAATGATACGAGTCGGAGATGGACTCAAGGAAGGAGTCCATATGGGACCTGTGATAACAGCCAAGTCCAAAGCTCGAACAATCGATTTCATTGAACGTGCATTGAAAGAAGGAGCAAATCTCCTACTTGATGGCCGAGAGGTTGAGATTGAAGGCAATCAAGATGGATTCTTCGTGGGTCCGACGATATTCGATGAAGTCACTCCGAATATGTGCATTGCACAAGAAGAGATCTTTGGACCAGTAATGTCGATTGTGAAAGTAAAGAGCTATGAGGAGGCGTTGGATATCATCCATGCAAATCCTTTTGGAAATGCTGCGTCCATATTTACTTCCAGCGGCAAGTGGGCAAGAAAATTCAGTTATGAAGTACAAGCAGGAAACATTGGGATCAATATTGGAATAGCCGCTCCCGTAGCTCACTTCCCCTTCTCTGGAATGAAGGATTCATTCTTTGGAGATCTCCATGGGCAGGGCCAAGATGCGATACGATTCTTCACAGAGGACAAGGTTGTTATTACACGATGGTTCTAGATGAATTGAGGGGTTAAGAACAGCAATGGATTTGGGAACCACTGGAGCAATTCTTAGTTTTGCTCTTGAGCTAGAGAAGGAAATTGGTGATTTCTATTCCATGCATCATTCTGGGATGCAAGATACAAGTATCAAGGAACTGTTCGAAACTCTACGAAAAGCTCAGATGAAACGGGAACGCATATTGAGTAGATTCAGACGAGAGAATGTAACTGAGATGATTCTTGAGCCAATCCACGGTTTTCAAAGTGAGGAGTTTAAGCTTGGAATCTCAATGAAAGGTTCTCAAGAGGAAACTAACCCTGTTGAAACGGCAATTAGGATCGAAAATAACTCTCGGGAGTTCTTTCTGAAAGCGTCAGAGAAGACAGCATTTCTGCCAGAAGTAAGTGAAGAGTTCAAGAGACTAGCTGATAGAGCAGACAGACATATCGAGCTGCTGAAATCAATAAAACGATAGCAATAAGAGGGTAGATTTCATTTACTATATTAGAGGAACAACACACGCATTGTTCCAGAAGACATTGTTGACGGAGGTGGCAACAGTGTCACAGGCCAGTGAACAACTGAAAGTTTGCATTCTTGGTGAAGAGGGAGTAGGAAAGCGAACAATACTGGGTTGCTTCAAGGGAGATGAATTGTCAGATGAGATTCTATCTGTTGAGAAGATGGTGAAGGACTTCTCATCAAAGGACTCAGCGCTTTGCGAAGTGTTGCTGTGGCGCTGGCCTTTTAATAATGGACCTCGCGATATGGAGAGCTATTTCAGTAATGCGAAAGGAATCATTCTAGTCTTCGACATATCTAGAGGGAATACGTTTGATACCATTAGTAGGTGGGCAGAGCTTGCTGAGAGTCAAACTTTCGAAGATGTTCCGATGGTACTCATCGCCAACAAATCAGACCTCACTCCTGAGGTCGATAGAGATGCCATTCTTGAAGTAGCACTAGCACTTGATGCTCCTTGCTTCATGACAAACGCAATGACAGGGGAAAATGTTAGGGAATCAATCGAGACTGTACTGGAGATCATTTGTGAACAAGGCCGTGTATAGACCGAGCTCTTTCTTGAAATTCCGGACACCACACATTGAGTGGGTTTTCTAGAACTGATTAGAAATCAAAGATACTAGTGCTGAACTCGTCGTCGCCAACATCAATGCTAAGCTTGAGAGGAATTTCAATAACTCTATCAAACCGCCATGGAACGTCCAAGGTGACCTTTAGAATGTAAACGCACTCTATTAGTTCGGTCTTGAAGGGTTCAGGCCAACTATCATCAGTTTTGATTGTCACATCCACCCAGCTCTCTCTGGGAACTCTATACTCTTCCCAGTACTGTAGATCCATCTCCGTATCGTAAGATGTTTCTCTTCCCTTAGGTGCAACATTTTCTCGTCGGAGAAGCTCAGTTCTTGCTCCTCGGATGTTTGCTTCGGTGCCAACCAGGAATCTGAAGCGAATATCTTCTCCCCGTTGAAAGGTGTCACTCTCTCCTTCCACTCGAAACAGATGCATACCCTCCTCCATATGCTCCTCCTGAATCATCATCGGTTCAAGACTAGCTGTTATCCTTGTTGGCGCCTTGACGATAATGGTTTGCTCAACCTTTGGGTCAAGCGCCCACTTGACCTCTATCTTTCCTTTGATTATATATCGAATCCAACTGTAGTATCCCTCAAAGCTAGATACAGATTCTTCAGGGATATCAAAAGTGAACTCGTAGCGTGTTTCTCCCTCCAATACCCTTGACTGGTTGAGTAGTTCAAGGAACTGCTCGAAATACTCATGCTCTTCCAGATATACTCGGCGATGCTTGCCGCTCCCCACTACGACCCTTGATTGCTCTTGGCAAGAAAATACCAAGTTTACTGACTCACAATCAAAGTCCTCATCACTGAGGATAATGGCATGCCCCTCAACCCTTTCACCCGGAGAGTATTCAGATTTTGATAGATGTAACGATATCTCTCTCAATGCTGTCAACACTTTCCTGACAAAACCAATCTAAAGACACCATAGTCCTTCATAGTCTTGAGACTATTCGGAAATGAACGCTGAAAAACACTTGCTAAGAATGCCGAGGATGGACCAACGATATGGTCCATCGTGCAGTATGAATTAGAACCCGAACATTTGGGAGTACTTGTGTTCTAAGAAGTCAAGAAACGGACTCGCATCCAAATCGCTACCCGTTACATGTCTTACAAGGTCTGCAGGATCGTATAGTGAAGCTTTGTTCATGATCTTCTTAGCCAACCAACTAATAATGGGATCAAGCTCACCCTTTGTGATATTGCTGCTCCATTCTGGCATGTCTTTGTTCATTTGCTGAACCCATTGACCATCGTAAACATTTCCAAGTGCATAACTTGGGAAGTAGCCATAAGCTCCGCCTCCCCAGTGAGAGTCCTGTAGCACTCCTTCTGTATCATCCTTAACCTCTACACCGAGATACTCTGCATATTTTTCATTCCACACCTGTGGCAACTCTGAAACCGTTATCTTGTCGGCGAAGAGAGCCTTCTCGATCTCAAACCTGATGATTACATGTAGTGAGTAGGTGACTTCATCAGCTTCTATACGGATTTTTGATGGCTTTACCAGATTTACGCCTCTGACAAAATCGATGAGATCAATGTCTGAAAAGGCATTGCTTGTGAGATTGTTGAGCCTAGGGAGATAGTACTCCCAGAATTGCGGAGTTCTCCCTATGACATTCTCAATAAACCTGGACATCGACTCATGAATACCATAACTGGCAGCTACCCCTATGGGTTGATACATGTAATCCCTATTCAAGTTCTGTTCATAAAGCGCATGCCCTCCCTCATGAAGCATTGCGTAGATCGATGATGGGAGATTGTCTTCATAATAATGGACAGTCACCCTGACGTCATCGTAATATCCAGATGTGAATGGATGCTCAACTTCGTCTATACGTCCTCCAGCTTTGTCTGAAGTAGTATCATACCCAATGAGATTTCCCAAGTCAGTGGCTATCTTGCGTTGAACATCAATTGGAATCTTCCTTGATAGAAAACTCGCATCTACATCTTCTGATGCATCTGCACATTTCTGAACCAACGGTACAAGACGGTCTCTGAGTTGTGAGAACACCTTGTCAATCATGTCAGCTGTCATGTTCCTCTCGAATTGGTCAAGCATAGAATCATAGATAGTGGAGATGCCTTTAACCTGCATTGCTATCTCTTCTTTCTCGAGGGAAACATCAATGAGCTTCTGAAGCTCTGGTTCGAACATCTTCCAGTCCTTTGCAGCCTTTGCTTTCTTCCATACATCGTTGGCTATTGCTTGCTGCTTTGAAAGACGTCCTACCAACTCCGAAGGTATCTTCGTGTCTATGTCGTATTCCCTTCTAGCCAGGAATAGGTTCCGCTTCTGCACTTCATTCATCGAGTCCTTTTCTTTCTCAGCTGCTTCCAAGAGATTCCCTATCTCAGGTGTGGTTGACTTCTCGTGTCCTATTTTGCTGAGTACTGAAAATTGCTCACTCCTCAATTGGATGCCCGCAGGTGGCATGTAGGTCTCGAGGTCCCAGTAAATCACTCCTATAGAGGTTCCAATCAGAGCGATTTCCTTGAGCTTTTCCATCAATTCATCATATGCATTCATGCTGAACACCAGAATACGTCAGTGGTCTTTGAACTGATTCTGCGGGACTTAGGCTTAGTTATCTTTCTTCCGAAATGGGTGCAGTGTCATCATTGCTCTCAGGGAAATTGATGATGAGAATCCCACCAATGACAAGTGCCAGTCCCAGAGCGAATGTCCAGTAGATGACTTCGTTAAGGATCAAAAATGATAGGGAAGTCCCGAAGACCGGTACTAAATTGATGAAGCCTCCCGTCTTGGTAGCACCTATCTGTTTTATTGACTCGAAGTAGAACAGGAATCCAATGAAGGTGACGAAGGCTCCCAAATAGAGAACGTTGAACCAAAACAGCGGATCTATCATGGCAGGGAGCATCCAAAACTCCTCAGTTATTGCACTTAGACCAAATAGCACACAGCCCACAAAGACACCAGCGGCTGTTACCTCGAGAGAAGACATTGTTTTCATTGCTTCTTTTCCGATAGAGGAGTATAGCCCCCACGTCATCATAGCACATAAGATGATGAGATTCCCAATCAGATAATCTAGTCTGAAATCAATGAGTGCTTGGATTCCTACGACAAAGATGATTCCAGCAAACGCCAAGGCGAATCCAGCATATTGCCATTTCTTGGCGAGACGTTCTCTGTGAATGATGTGTGCGAATAAACTCACCGTTGCAGGATTGAACCCAGCTATTATTGACCCTTGCGCTGCTGTGGTGAATTGCATACCTGTCAGAAAGAATACTCCATATCCAAATACCCCTGTAAGTCCAACAAGGAGCAAAATTTTCGCACGCTCTTTTGTGAACAGCTTAAGTGGTGATGGGCCTCTAATAGCCATCAGTACAAGAAACAATATGCCTGCAATGAGAAATCTGAAGAAGCCAATTGTGAGCGGCGGAGCTATCGCCACCAGCACTTTGGCAGATACCCATGAACCACCCCAGAAGAACATTGCAATAATCAGAAGTGCATAAGATTTCCTTGGGTCAGATGGCATGGATTAGCATCATCCTGAATGATTGTTTATGCAGAATGACGTCAATTTAAGCTCGACTGTGTACGAATCGAGACTCAATGCTGCTCCTTTATCCAGACTCGAAGGCACCAGCAAAGTAGAGAAATGGCACCCACCATGGAACCAATGATTGATAAAGTCAGGATGACCCACCCGGTTGCATTCTCAGGGAATGAACCTTCCCATGTAGCCAGAGTCAATAGTCCAATCCCAAGAAGTATAGCAATGATTATGATCCATATTACTGTGAGACCATCGACAATCTTCCTATTCATTTCTCCCAAGAGAAACCATCCTAACTCCTTTTCCTGTGAGAAGCTATGTATTGAATAACCATAAACTTGATGCTCATCCCTCTGTTTATTTCCGACATCTTGGCACATTCTATTCCATACTAGACTACTCCCTACCGAAGAGTTCATATTCGGTTGTGCAGGAGCTCTACACACTCGCAGTGGGGATTATTCATGCTTAACGATGATGATCTAGAAGCAATACGGCGCAGGAAGATGGAGCTCTTGATGGAGAAAGCAGCAGCGCCACAAATCGAAGAGCCTCTCTCTCAGGGGCAGGTGCAGCTTCTCACTGATTCGACCTTCTGGAATACAGTTTCCCAGACCAAGACTGCCCTTATCGATTTCTTCGGTGAGTGGTGTGCTCCCTGCAAACAACTCACTCCGATTTTCAACCTTCTTGCTTCAGACTACAAGGGGAAGGTCTACTTTGCCAAGATTGACATTGACAGGAATCCGCGCACTACAGCACAGTTTGGAGTGCAGTCAGTCCCCATGGTCATAGGCTTTAAACATGGAAAGCCTGTGGGCAAGCTTCCTGGGTTAAGACCTTATGATGAATACGATATCGTAATTGAGAAGCTCTTGGCAGCTTAATGGTCATCCATTCATTTCGTGTAGGAACTGATATTTCCCAAATCCTCTGCAATAACAGATGTGGGCATTGCTTTGGCATTTGTAGCCTTTGACCATCTTCCATCCTTATCCGCCATGACTAACCCTGCCTCACTTCCTGTCTTGGTTTCAAAGAGATCCATTGCTTTCTCTGCAGCCTTTTGAAGGTCGATTCCTTGCTCAACATAGAGCACTGCCATCCTAGTGAGTGTAACCCTCATGATGTTCTCTCCCCACCCTGTAGCTGTTGCTCCGCAAATCTCATTCGCGAAGGCTCCTGCACCCATAACAGGAGAATCTCCAACTCTTCCTGGTAGCTTCTTTGAGATGCCACCAGTAGATGAAGTTGCTGCGATATTGCCCTTAGAATCAACGGCAACACACCCAACAGTATCTGCTCCAAAAACCTCAAAGTGTGGCTTGATTACACCCGGTTCTCTCTCCTCTCGATAGCCTTCCGATATCATCTGTTGGTAGATGCGGTTCGCGTTGTTTCCAGCAAAGAAAGCATAGTCCGTCTTCTCCATGATATAGCGTGCAAGTGATACAGGATTCTGGATATCACATACTGCTGCAACTGATCCGAATGATAGAGTTTCTCCATCGACTATCATCGCATCAAGCTCTCTCACACCATCGAGATTGGCTCTTGCTCCAAGTCCCGCGTTGAGCTGGCCGCAGCTCTCCATGAATACAGTACAAGCCTCAGCTGCATCAAGAGCTGAACCCTCTTTTTCAAAAACACCAAAGCCCGCTCTTGCGGCTTTCTCAACGTATTCCATGCCTACCGGAATCCTCTCATCCTTCCAGTTCCCAGCTCCACCGTGTACAATTATCATTGGCAGACTCATTGCTCTCAAGTAGTCGCTCCTGCTTAACCCATTACTAAGGGTTTTCATCACTTCATTATGATACTCTGGAGCGTGGCTATTTTTATATCGTTGCAGGAGAGGTAATCTCTATGACGCTTGACCTCGCTATGAGAATCATCTTTCTGTTGTCTTGGATCATCTTTGGAGGAATCCGCATTTACTATGGTCGCGAGTCTCCTTGGGCCAAGCAGTCTAGGAGTGAGAGGTTTGAATCGATTAAAAAGGATGGTCTTGCTGGAGGAATCCTTCTTCTCGTGTTGTTCTACAGCTTTTTCATCGTAGCGTTCCTGTACTTGATTGACTTCCCCCTTATCTCTTGGTCCTACTTCCCTCTACTTCCTGAAATTCGAATAATCGGTGCGATATTGGGTGTGTTGAGTTTTCCCTATATTCACTGGGCACACAAGACCCTAGGAAGCGCATTTTCAGCTACAATCCAAACTCAAGAAGCTAGTGTGTTGGTAACAAAAGGCCCGTTTGCCAGAGTTCGTCACCCTATCTATAGTTCTCACACTCTCTTCAATTTCGGATTGGTGCTAGTATCTGCAAATCTCCTGATTCTGGCTTATCTGTTGGTGGGCATCCCGTTCACATACAAGAGAATGTTCAAGGAAGAGAAGACCCTCTTAGATGATTTTGGAGAAGAGTATGAAGAATATATGAAGCGGACTGGTCGTATCTTTCCAAAGCTGTTCTGAATATCTATGAGGCAATTATCTATGAGCAATAACAATGAGGCCATTGATGCAGAGGCAAAGGAACGCCTTTCATTCTGGTCGAAATTTCTAAACACCGAAGAAGGCCGTTTGATTGTTGGCGATCTTGGTGAAGATGAAATCAAGCATTTTCATGCAGATGGCTTTCTGTTCGAACTTTCTATGGGAGTAGACGAACAGATTTGTGTTGAACTTGTAGGAAAGGAATAGTGTCTGCATTTTACTCTATGATGGCTGGAATAGTAACAGTGAACACCGTACCTTTGGTGTAATCTCCTTCTACTCTATCATCAACAGTAATAGTTCCGCTATAGGTTTCCGTCAGCGCATAGACCATTGACAGCCCTAATCCAGTTCCTTCTGCACCTTCCATAAAGCGTTGGAATAGGGTGGCCTTCTTCTCAGGTTCGATTCCTTTTCCAAAATCAATGACTCTAGTTGCCCAAAACGAATTCCCGCCTGTTTCTGTTGGTTCTATCTCCACTACTATTCTTCTATGGTCTCGAGAATAAGCGATTGCATTCCTGAACAGGTTGTAGAAGAGATCACTGAGAAGGCCATTGGCTGTAACGAAGCACTCACTAGTATCTCTGTTTACAAGTATCTCTACTGTTTGATCTGGGAGTTCCATGAGAACTTGCTCAATTGCATGGTCAATTGAACTGACTAAATCAATTGGCTCGAGAGGTGGAGGGCCATCCAAATCAGTCATCCCGAGACCTCTCACATTCCTAACGAGTTGATCAGCACGTCTGAGGCATCCACGGGCATCTTGCAATGCCATATCTTGCATATCCTGAGGCAATCCATCCATGTCCATCAATCCAAGCGCAACGGTCATGGCCTGATGTAGGTTTGAAATATCATGAGCCAAAATGTCAGAGTATAAAGTTGCTCTACGACGTGCCTCATCTGAACGAAACATCTCTTGAAGGTATAACACACCTATCAGTGCTGGTCCAAGCAGCAGTCCAATGAGCAAGAACACTTCCGCAGCCCACCATCCTAAAACCCAATCATCGAAATTACCCTTCAGGAAGTTTGGAATTATCCAGATTGCTAGAATGCCAACAGAGAATCCTTCGATAGAACTCCATCGTTTGCGTTTCTCTGCCTGTAGATAGGCTAGATACGTAAATGCAAACACTGCTACAAAATTGACGGAAAGCAGAATGACCCGGCCCAGTGGACTGCCGGATAGCCCTGGAGTTCCTGCAAGAATTCTCTCTTCAATCAGTTGTCCTCCGAATAGCATGATAATGATAATTCCTACACGAGAAGCAATCCAAAACTCTGAGTTTGCCATGTCGCCCTTAGGACTCTTACGAGTCCAAATGATGCCTCTCACCAAGCAAACTACTGATGCAATACTACCCACAATGTAGGGGACTACCGATTCTCCCCAAATCATTAGGAGGCTAACATCTGCGAAGAGAACTATATGCAGTTCGATATATGTCCAGCAGAAGAACAGGAGTATCAGAGGATAATGCACCCATTCTGGCTTATGCTTGTGATACGAATACGCCAAGAAACCCATTATGCCAGATAGGATAGCAGCTCCGAAGTGCGTTATAAAGTAGGCACCTAATTCAATAGCGTAGAAATCAGGAGCCCAAGAAGTTGCAATGATGCTAATCATAAATGGGATAAAAGTAAGCATGCTCAGGAACACCGGGATAGCGAAAGCAGTGCGTCTGCTCATTCCCCATTTCAGCTGCATCGGTGCTGCAATGGCAATAGTGATCGCTAAGAATCCAAATGACTGCAAAACCATTCCATATGCCCAGAGAGAGCTTGGACTTAGCAGGGAGAATACAAGTGGGATGGTTGCGGCGGCAAATATGCAGAAGCTGATGAGAAGCAATGAAGTTTGACGGTCATTAGTTATGAAGGGACCTCGCGAACGCAAATAACTGGCGAGTGGGAGTGTGAAAATCGCAATTAGAAAGAACAGTAGTCCCAGCTGCAATACTACTGCTTCATCCAGCATTGGCATCAGAAGATTCACAACAACGCCGTCTAATGATAGTTCCAGAATAATCAGAATTAGAGCCATAAACCAAGGGACCTTGGCATTAGGATTTCTCCTATAAGCAACCGCTGCAAGAAGCAAGACTAATCCCAACAGAGCCGATTCAAAGAGGTCAAGTGACACATTTAGGATCGCATCATCAAGGAAGGAAGTTTCAGGTGCGAAAGCGAACTCGAATGAAGCACCCAAATGAATAATGGCTCTAGATACTAGGATAGAGAATATACCCATCTCATAGACAGGAAGTCGTCCCGTAGTTTCACTTACTGTCCATGCAGCAGCCATAATTGCTAGGAATGCAAGTAAGGAGTGAAACGCCACGCTTACTATAGCTGTATCCCATGAGGGTATTACGGGCAAATAGAGGGCAGTCGAAGCTAGAACGGTAACTATTATGCCATTTGGAACATCCCGACGTAGTTCACGGGGAGAAGCTAGTTCCGACTGCACTTGAAGTCCCTTCTTAGTTCGGGCCAGATTGAATTCCTCAGGCATTCCCGTCGGTCCCTGGCCAAGCCCTGACTCCTGAAATAGACAACATTCCCGTCCCCTAAATTTAAGGGTATTCTGATTGCAGTGTCTTTATGCTTTGCTGGCTATTTGTGCCAATCTTGTGGTTTTACTAATGGACTGCTGGCCCTGATGGGATATGATATGCAAGAAGAAGCAATTGGAAGAGTCCAAAAGTATCGTTAGAATCGCTTTCTTCGCTTGGGATAGGCACTGAAGGGAGTCTTCGGTGTCTGGCTCACCCAATCCTTTTCGTCATCAATACGAGATAGGGAGCGAACGATATCGAAGGTGACCCACCGAGTTGCTTCAGGTCGAGGCTGATATTCCCAGAGGCCATAGGGTCCTTGTTGTACCTCAAACCAACTGACCAAATCCCTTACTCGTTCATCATTTCTGTCTGCTCCTATCCTCCATGACAGATCTAGAATGAGCCCTGGGTCAAATCGTGCGTGATATGTGAAATGGCCACGATGTTGTTCAAATCCTATGAGGCGGGCGACATTGAGACCGACAGTCTTTCTATCTCTTGTTTCTCTTCCTAGGAGTAGATTCAATGCATGTTTAGCCTGAGGACTGGTTCTTCTAGAGGGATGATGAGCAAGAGCAGTAAGCGCAAGGGTTGTGTTTGTACGGCAAGCCCAGTCGGAGTGAGGCATCCTCCGATAGCCTGCCCTATAGCCAAGTACATCTCCTACCTTTCCCGTTGGCCAAGCTCCATCATCGAGTCGCTGGTCAATAAGCCAGTCATAAGCCATCTCTGCTCTCTTATCTGTTGCATGACCTGAAGCTGCGATCCCGAGCAAGGGAATGGATGTCTGAAGGGGAACCATGGTGTATACCCCTCCATCAAGGCTGCTTCCGTCGTATGTTTGAGGAATACCCCAGGAACCATCTGTTCTCTGTAGCGAGAAAATGTATTCGACACCACTCTCTATAGCAGGATGATCCAGAGGGAGACCAATGTATCCAAGTCGTTGAAGTGCAAATGATGTGGGACGAACTCTTTCTTTGGTTTCAGTGCCGCCAATGTCTATGTTCTTCCAAGACCCATCACTATTCTGTTTTTCCAGAAGACTATCCACCAGAGGATCCTTCATGATGAGTTCTTCCAGTTCCATTACTTCAGGATCATCATCAGAACGACCTAGGAGCTCTTTGAGTACAAGTCGGCGTAGGCTTGGAGATCTATCAGCCAGAAGAAGGGGGATCCAAGTCATGACACGCCCTCCAAGATTTCTTTCAAATATGGTGCTGTGGGCGTGTCCATCTGAGCTACTTCTCTGGGAGATCCAGTGGCGATTACTTTTCCTCCCTTTGGTCCTCCAACAGGTCCAAGCTCCACTAGCCAATCACACGCCGCTAGGACATTTGGATGGTGTTCCACAACAATGACAGTGTTGCCTTCTACAACAAGCCGCTGCAGCACACTGACGAGGCGGTCAACATCCTCTAAATGCTGGCCAACAGTAGGCTCATCAATGATGTAGAGTGTGCCAGACGAGTTCTTCTTTGAGAGTTCTTGTGCAATCTTGAGTCTCTGTATCTCTCCGCCAGATAGTGTCACACTTGGTTGCCTGAGGACCAAGTATTCCAGACCCACATCTAATGCCATCTTTAGCTTTCTAGACACTCTTTCATCATCTTTGAATAGCTTGTAGATCTTGCCTAGGGTCATGCTATTTAGTTCTGGTAGGGAGACTCCCTTGACTCTCACATCCCATGCTTCAGGAGACCTCCCAGTCCCCTTACATGTTTCACACGGTGTGAATACATCTGGAAGGAACCCCATCTCAGTCCTTATGCGTCCCCGTCCTTCGCATACCGAACATGGTATTGTGAGACTCTTGTAATTGAGACCTAATGCTTCAGCATCCTCACTCTCAGCATATATCTCTACGAGCGGCTTGAATAGGCCAAGAGCATGCCCAGGGCTACGAATCCCTTTCCGTCCTTGGCCAAGTATCACAACACGGTCTGGCCTCCCTGAGATTGATTCGTGATCTCCGGGTTCAAGTGGTACATATGAAACGCTTGTAGTGAATTTCGTGGGGGCAAGGGCTCTGCCAATTGTGTCTATAACTAGAGTACTCTTCCCAGAGCCAGAGGTCCCGCATATCCCGATAAGGACTCCTAAGGGGAACTCAACTGATACGTTCTTGAGATTGTTTGCCTTTGCACCCTTGATCTTCATCCATGCAATCGGGTCACGTGTTTCATCGCTAATAATAGGCACTCTGTCACCACGGAGCCATCGCGCTGTGATTGTGTCTGTCTTAATTATTTCAGGAGGAGTGCCAATAGCAACAATCTTTCCGCCCGATTCGCCTGACTTGGGACCCATGTCCACTAGAACATCAGCTGCTTTGATGACACCTAGATCATGTTCCACGACAATCACTGAGTGTCCTTCATCCCGAAGTTCTCTCAATGCATCAACAAGAGCATCGACCTCAGATGGATGCATTCCTCGCGTGGGTTCATCGAGTAAGACAGTTAGAGATGTCAGACCACTGCCCAAGAGCGACGAGAGAATGACTCTCTGCGATTCGCCAGCAGACAATGTGGCGGCCTCTCGATTCAAGTGGAGATATCCTAGACCTACCTTCTCCAGAAAGCCAAGCCGCTTGATTATTCTCTCAAGACTACCTCTAGCAATCTCTCCTTTCTTGGCTAATTTGATGGCACCAAGGACTTTCCTCAATTCAGAAATTGGAAGTCCATTCAATTCGTTGATAGTCATGCCTCGAAGCTGAATCTTCCGGAATCTCTCGCGAAGCCCGCTACCTTCACATGCCTTGCAGGGTTCTCTCTTTGTGTATGTTCCCCCAACATCCCAATCACTGACCCATCGATAGAAACCGCTCCAATGTCCTTTCGAACTTCTCTCGACACGTTTTCCTCTGCTAGTTCCAAGATAGGTTATCTCAAGTGGTTCTGGATTGGGGTCTCCGTGTAGAAATGCATTTTGAGCATATTCTGTGATTTCATTCCAAGGTGTGGTCTTCGGGTCGAATCCATACCGTTCTGCAAATGCATTGAGTGCGCCTCCAGCCCAGCTCGTTGGAGTACAGAAATAGCCCCTTGGGAAATACCCTGGAGAGTACATGGCTCCTGCGCAAATTGGTTTATCAGGATTGATTATCAGCTTCTCAGGAATTGGCACCTGACGATGTCCGACACCACTACAGTCTACACAGGCTGATGTGTATGTTCTCGAAGAGAAGTCCCTAGGCCTCAATAATGGTGTCTGCGTGTGACAAATGGGGCATTCCAATGTTACCTCTCGTTTCATCATATTGCCGCACTTATCGCAGGGGACTCTCCCAATTGTTGCAAACAATGCAGCAAGGTGATTTGAGACCTCAGTCACAATTCCTACAGTTGTTCTGACAGCATAGACTGACCAGAATCCAGCCCCTCTTCGCCGCCTCGATGTAATTGACATCGTCACGCCTAGTCCACTGACTGATTCAACAGGAGCCTCAGGACCCTCCTTAGTCCCCTGCCTCTCATATACAGACAGGGACTCATAGTACCTTCGCTCTGCTTCAGCCTGCAGCACATCTCTGACCAACGAGCTCTTTCCAGATCCAGATGGACCAGTCACAACGGTTAATTTTCCCTTAGGAATGTCCAGACTAACTGCTTTCAGGTTGTTTGCAGTAGCCTTCTTCACCTGGATGGAATCCGACACCCGTCCACTCTTTTCAGATTTTGTTCTCGGCGATAGTGTATGTTCTTCTTTTAGCGCACGGGCTGTCAATGATTTCTTGACTTTGCTAAGTTCAGTTGGTGCCCCGGCAAACAGCAGCTCTCCTCCATCAGGACCTGCACCCACACCAAGGTCAATAACCCAATCAGCAGAACGTACGATGTCAAGATTATGTTCAACAACAACAATGGTTGCTCCTGCTTCGACGAGGGTATTCAAAACACTCAGGAGACCGTGAAGGTCTGCAGCTGAAAGACCTGTAGAAGGTTCATCGAGGATGAGCAGGCTATCTGAGAGCCCTCGTTTTCCAAGGAACTTGGCCAGCTTTACTCTTTGTGATTCGCCACCAGAGAGCTGAGGGGATGGTTGTCCAAGCTTAAGGTATCCAAGTCCTATAGTAACGAGAGCCCCGAGAATGTTGTTCGCTGACCGCTTCTTATTTTGAGGGAGTCGCTCTTCTTGAGCCAAGAGCGATTGAACTTCTTTGATGGAGAGCTGATAGAAGTCAGCTATAGTTAGATGCCTGCTACCAAACTCCACTTTGCTCTCAAGGACTTCAGGATTGAAGCGTTTTCCTTCACACACTGAGCAAGTGATCCATATAGATGGGAGATACCGCATCTTGACCTCTACAGCGCCCATGCCTTTGCAGGCGGGACACATACCTTCCGGCCTATTGAATGAGAAATGAGATGCTGAGAGCTCGGACTCAGATGCGTAGAGGTCTCTCACAATGTCTGATAGTTTCGTGTAAGTAGCAGGATTTGAACGCGGATTTCTCCCTATTGGCCTCTGGTCCACAAGAACAGGCTTGAGTTGGTCACCCACAATGTCAGCGCATCCAATAGGCTCTTTCTTTTCCAATGAGGGAACAAGTACATGTTCTACAAGCGTACTCTTTCCAGAACCAGATATTCCTGTTATGACAGTCAGACGTTTCAACGGTATATGAACATCAATGCCTTTGAGATTGTGTTTGGCAGCTTCTTTGATGACGAGGAATTCTTCTGGCGAATCCCGCTCACTCTTGATGGGCACGCTCTCGTGGAGACTGAAGTACCTCCCTGTAGTGGTGTCAGCTTTCCATAGCTCTGCAGGCGTACCAGCGAATACCACCTCCCCACCACTCTCCCCAGCTGCTGGTCCCATGTCTATTGCCCGATCTGCTTCTGCGGCTGCCATGCGATCATGTTCAACATAGATGACAGGACCTGGAAGTTCTCTAAACGCGGGAAGGAGCTTTTTGACATCAGCAGCACTCTGCCCTATTGTGGGTTCGTCGAGTACATGCACGACATCTTCCAGTCTATTAGTAAGTGAAATTGCCAAGCGAACCCTCTGACTCTCACCTCGAGAAAGACTTGGAGCTGGACGGTTGAGTTGAATATATCCAAGTCCTACTCTGAGCAAAGCGTCGAGTCTTTTCACTATCTCAAGCTTTAGTCTATTAGCAGTAGATGGCAGAACAGCTACCCTGAAGACTTTCCTAGCCTCATCGACTGTGAGTGCCATCAGTTCATCAAAACGGTGATCCTGCCATTTTACCATGGCTGCCTGGGAGTGCATTCCAGTGTAACTACACACCTCACAGCCGCCACCACTGCATTCAGCACACTTCATTCGGAAGTGCTTTGGTTCTAGCTCATCCACCCACTTGCCGCACTCACTGCACTCTCCAGTTCTTGAGAGTCCAATATCTCCAGTTTTTGACTGGACAGCCACAGAATTTGCACCAAGAGCTGGAGCAATCCCCACACTCTCGCGAATCTGCTTTCTTGTTGCTTTTCCTTTGTATCTTCCAATGATGATCGAAATATCATGCTCTAATAATGGAGCTAATCCCTTCCTTTTCCATGGTTTGCCATCAACTATCAATGACTCGATACCAAATTCATTACTAAGGAGATTGAGAATTGTAGAGTGACTTCCAGCGACTCCTCTCATCAATGGTGCAGTGAGTGTGATATCTTCTTTCTTGGATAGTTTCTCAATTCTCTCAACAATCTCGTCTTCAGTCATCTTTGAGAGTGATGCCCCGCACTGAACGCAGAATCTAGTTCCAAATCTTGTGAATAATAGCCTGAGGAATGGATGGATGCCTGAAGCAGATGCTAGAGTTGAAAGCGGATTTCGATTTAGCAGATTCTGCCCAACAGCTACTGTCGGGCCGATGCCTGTTATGGAATCAACATTTGCAGGAGCAAGTCGGACCGTAGAGCGACCTGCATTAAACACCTCGAGAAATCTCCGACGAGCCTCATGATACATTGTATCGAAAACAAGTGAAGTCTTTCCAGAACCACTAATCCCCGTGACCACAGTGAGACCATCTTCTATATCAACATCAATGTCTTTGAGATTATTCTCACGGGCTCCGCGGACTCTGATCTTCATGCTTTCGCGCCGCCAGCTCTTCAATCAAGTGTTCAGTATATATCAATCTCTCGAAAACACCGAGTAAGTTGAGTTTGAAAACGCGTATATGTAAATCCGATATAGAATAATTATGGTCATTCCGTGGTTGAATCTCATCTCTCTACATATCAGCGCCTTTCTTTTCGGCTATCTCTCAATTCTGAGCACGATGCCTGTGACTCTGGAGGAACAGCGAGGAGAGGAGGCATGGGACTACTGTAGGAGAATTCGCTATTGGTCGTTCGGTTTTGCGGCGATTATGGTTCTCAACGTAATTCTATGGGCATGGTTTCCTGTACCAGAGCTTAGCTGGCAGCTCAACCCGGATCCCATGTTTGGAATCGTAGTAGGATTGATCATAGCTATACCTTGTCTTGTGATCTTGATAATAGCAATGCGAGATGCAGGAGCTGAGATGCATGCTCCAGATAAGGAAACGACTCTGCATGGAGGAATCTACAAGAAAATCAGACATCCAGGTGCTCTGGGGGAAATGCCCCTTTATGTAGTCCTAGCAATGTTTGTCAACTCATTGTTTCTGGTCCTATGGATGATAGTCTACGTCAGCATCTACACAGCAATAAACATCTATTATGAAGAGAAAGATCTGGTGAAGAGATTCGGAAGTGACTATATCGAGTATAGAGAGAGAACTCCTGCGCTTCTACCCGGATTCCGAAGAAAGGGATTAACGACGGAAGACAATATCTAGGATATTTTCACTCTTACCGTTAGATGTTGTTTTTCAACTCAGTCAGAACCCTCGTTTCACTTTCACTGACCTGCTTGAGTAAATCACATACAGGGGTGATGAATTCCGAGAAATCAGAAATCTCGTCCTTTGCCGCGGTGTCAATCAAATCGGGAACCTTCTTTGCTCGTTTCCCAACTTTATCGAGTGCGCTCAGTCCATGAGTTTCAAGATCCTGATTGATGGACCACTGAATCTCCCTCAATTCTTTCAACGCAGAGTACTCTTCAGGGAGAAGTCCAGCCGCAATCTCCTTCCACAGCTCAACTATCGTTTTGAATTCCTCTGCTGCTTGTAGCATATCAGAGCTATTCATTAATTCACCTGCTTCCAGCAGAAAATCTCTGTATATCTGTCTGAAGATGGCTCCTCCAGAGCCTCCTGTTTCGATGTATACGTAATGCATCATTAAGGCATGGACTAGACTTCTTGGGTCTGGAAACATCCTTGGATATTTGACTAGTTCCTTACTCCATCTCACCATTCCTTTCACTCCAACATTGGAGATTGGAGGATTGAGTAACGCATCCGCATTCTCTCGAATTGCGTCGGGGATTATGTCCTCAAGAGGAGTCAATGATTCAGGGAATACGAACCGCACCATCTGATTCATAGCTGGGAATGGAGCGTATTCTGAAGCCCGAGCTTTTTGCAGTTGAGTGAGAGTCATCTCGGTCGTGCCATGGAATCGGTCTGAGATGTAGGCCTTGTTAGTTGGTTCATCAATTCCGAAAACAAGGAAATTATGTTCGCCAAAATGGTCGTCTTCGCCAGTCAGTAAATGGTCGAGATAGGCCATGTCTACACATACAAGCCCTGGCTGGTTTTGCTTCAGTGTATCCTTGAGGAAAATGTGTGCTTTCTTCACACTCTTGGTTAGGATTGATTCAAAGTCGCCACCTAGACGTTTCGCAGCCTTTCCAAGAATCCCTGGAAACTTTCTGCAGTCTGACCTGTTCATCCCTCCAACTATTGGGTATGGCATTTTCTTCATGAACCAATAGATGAATCCCATTCCAGCTGAGATTCCTACTAGCATTGGTTCGCTGATGTCATGCCCAAGATGGTGCATCAGTCGCTGCATTGAACTAGTTTGACAGTTTTTGCCATCGCCAAAGTGCTTGAAGTCGAGCATAATTCTTTCATCTTCAATGCCAGCTGGTTTGAACTCCTTTTTCTTACTCATGATATTCACCTGCTACCTTTTCGAAAGAGAAATCCTGCTTCATCTTTCTCTATCTTCAACACCAGATCTTCTAGCCATTTCCTCTCACATTTCAGTCTGACATGCGGTCTCTCAAACAATGCTAGAACTACTCCCAAGTGAGCATCCGGTGGAATCTCAGATGCCTTCACTCCTCCAACGATTCGATCAGGGTCAACTTCACGTATTCTTTCTAGGTTTCTAAGAACCTCAGCATTGCTACCAAGAAATTGAATCTGCTCGCTTAGATTGGTCAATCGTTTCTTGAGTGAATCCACAGCTTCTTCTTTTGTCAACTGGAAGATTGCAGACATTCCTAAGTCGAATAGACTGTTTGCTTTTGGAGGATCGACTAAGCATCTCACAATTTGATTCCGAAGCAGGCTAGAGCCTTTCCTGGTGATGGAGTATGTCTTCTTGGATGGCTGCATCTTCACGTCAGATTTCTGGCCCTTGATTAGACCCTTTATTTCCAGCTCCTTTAGAGCCTTGTATATCGATGAGAATTTGATGTCTACCCAGTTCCGATATCCACGTTGCTCTAGAATCTGGTTTATCTCGTAGCCGTATTTCGCCCCTGCTCCGATGAGTGAAAGAACTGCGAGATAGGTCGAGGGCAATAGATCTGGTTGCTGCAATTCTGATTTGGTCTGTGCCATCGAATCAATCCTGTTGAGTATTCTACTAGTATAATAGGATATATTCTACTAGTATAATAGGATATAAGTCTTCTTCCGTAGGGGGATTCGAGCTTCAAAGCACATAAAGCCTAGATTGGGGAAGACGCGCTTGCCTTGACATCAGATCCAAGAGTGCTCTATCCTGTGTCGTGGATTAGCGAAAGCCAATCTGTGATGGAATATCTCAGCAGACAGATTTCAGTGGATGATGCCGAGGAGTTTCATATTGCCGATTTCGCTTCAGGGGAGAATGACAAGATACCAAATTTCATTCATAGAGTGTTACCTGATTTCATTCCAGAATTGGATTTCTCAGCTAGAAGGATCATAACATATAGTACCGATCTGCATGGTTTGCGTTTGGATAGTCTCTTTGGATTATTTGAGGAGCAGCGCATAGAGAATCGTTCTAGAGCTGTTCATGCCCGTCTAGAGAGCATGGTGACTGAAGCATCATTTCGACAGGATCAGGCTGAGTACCTGAATGAGCACCAGCAAGAGCAGACAATTCTAGATAGAAGAATCGTTGAGGAACAACGTATCGGAGAAGATGCATTCGACCTTGGATTCTTGAACAACGATGTCATAGGCTATTTGTTTGAGTACTACAAGGCATATACTGATGCATTGGCTAGTCTCGAGGAGGTTCGAAAGACAATGCGATCAGGTAGCCTTCTAATTGTGACACAACCATGCTCACTCTATCCGGTAGACAATCTGGATGTTCTCAGTCGTGTGGGATTCTCTTTCATAGAAGGAATTGATGTCGAATTAAAATCTGGAGAAGTTTCACTCATTGGCAAAGATTCAGAATCGGACACACTGAGCAGAATGGGTCATTACACATATCTGGTTCTAAGGAAGGCTTGAATGTTATGAGACTTATATGGGCTACAACCTATTCCCCTGAACTTGATGGGGCGAAAATAGATGCGATTTGGGGTACAGGTTGAACCACAGTTTGGTTTCAGTTACAATGATGTTCTTGAGATAGCTGATGCAGCTTTGGGAAATGGGTTTGAAGTAGTCTGGTTCTCAGACCATTTCATGCTGGATGCAGATGCTACTGACAGAGAGCTTCTTGACCCTTGGCTGTTGATGGCAGCATTGGTCCGTGATAATGC
>JAEOTX010000021.1 GCA_016839605.1 Candidatus Thorarchaeota archaeon
ACTCATCGTCTTCAGAAAGCCTACTACCTCGGTCAAATGGTAGAAAGACTTCTGGAGCTAGTGCTCTCAAAGAGACAGCAAGACGACAAGGATCACTACGCCAACAAGAGGCTAAAACTTTCAGGCGACCTTTTGATGTCACTATTCAGAGTAGCACTCTACTCTCTGACTCGTGACATAAAGTACCAGCTAGAGCGAACAGCTGTCCGTGGTCGGAAACCCAACATTCGCACTGCGGTCAGAGCAGACGTCATCACCCAGAGGCTCAAGCATGCACTTGCCACAGGTAACTGGGTAGGCGGCAAGGCTGGTGTATCACAGCTACTTGATCGAACTAATTACATTTCATCACTATCACACCTACGAAGAGTGGTTTCACCACTCTCACGTTCACAGCCTCACTTCGAGGCACGAGACCTTCATTCCACACACTGGGGTAAGATCTGTCCCAACGAAACCCCTGAAGGCCCCAACTGTGGACTGGTCAAGAACATCGCTATGATGGCTTACATCTCGGTTGGAACTGAAGAAACCTCCATTGAGAAGGCCATGATCAAGGGTGAAGTCCAAGGAATCGAGAAACTCCGAGGAAAGAGAGGCACAAAGGCTGCTGATGTCTTCCTCAATGGCCGACTTGTGGGAGTACATCCTGCACCCCAGGTTCTGGTCAAGACGCTCAGACAGAAGCGTCGGGCCGGAGAGATAGACGGTGAAACCAACATCGCATACTATGAAGGCACTCACGAAGTACAGGCCAACTGTGATGCAGGTCGTGTCAGACGACCACTGATAGTTGTAGAGAACGGCAAGAGTCGACTCACAGATGAGCATCTCAGAATGGTCATGGATGGGGAATGGGGCTTCATGGACCTCATGAGAAATGGAATAGTAGAGTTCCTCGATGCTGAAGAGGAGGAGAACACCCTCATTGCAATGTATCCTCATGAGATTGGACCCAACACCACACACATGGAAATCGAGCCTGCAACAATACTTGGCATCTCTGCTGCACTGATTCCATTCCCAGAGAGGAACCAGTCACCACGTAACGTGTACATGGCAGGCATGGCAAAACAGTCTGTAGGTGTGCCTGCATCAAACTTTAGGTATCGTGCTGATACCCGTTCACACTTCTTCCACTATCCCCAGATTCCATTGGTGAAGACTAGAGCTATGGATTCGATAGGCTACGAAGAGCGACCGGCAATTCAGAACTTTGTGGTCGCAATCCTGTCCTTTGAGGGTTATAACATTGAAGACGCACTCATCATGAACAAGGCCTCAATCGAACGTGGACTTGGAAGGAGCACATTCACCCGGGTCTATGAGAGCGAAGAACGCAAGTACCCCGGTGGACAGGAAGACAGGTTCGAGATCCCTGACCGCAGTGTCAGAGGTTACAGGGCCTCAGAGTCCTATCGTAACCTTGGTGAGGATGGAGTCATCGAGACCGAAGTAGAGGTAATGGGCGGTGATGTTCTCATTGGCAGGACCTCCCCACCACGATTCCTTGAGGAATACTCAGAGTTTGACATCGCATCTCCCAACCGCCGAGAAACCTCAGTGGCCGTACGTCACGGAGAGTCTGGTGTGGTGGACAGCGTAATTCTTACCGAGACCATCGATGGTAACCGCCTCGTAAAGGTCAAGGTCCGAGACCTGAGAGTACCTGAGCTTGGTGACAAGTACGCATCTCGCCATGGTCAGAAGGGTGTCATCGGATACATTGTTCCACAGGAAGATGTTCCCTTCACCGAAGATGGAGTGGTTCCTGACCTTCTTGTCAATCCCCACGCCATTCCAAGCCGGATGACTATTGGTCAGATTCTAGAGATGATCGCCGGAAAGGCTGCTTGCATGGATGGATACCAACAGGATGCTACACCCTTCAGCGGGGTATCCGAGCAGGAACTCTTCGACCTACTCCAGGAGCACGGTCTCCAACACACTGGCAGAGAGGTCATGTACTCAGGAATCACCGGTGAGAAACTCAAAGTTGACATATTCATTGGAGTTATTGCATATCAAAAGCTTCACCACATGGTTGCTGACAAGATTCACGCACGCGCGCGTGGTCCAGTACAGATACTGACACGACAGCCCACCGAGGGTAGGGCCCGAGAGGGAGGTCTACGGTTCGGAGAGATGGAGCGTGATGTACTCATTGGCCACGGGGCTGCAATACTCCTCAAGGGCCGGCTCTTAGACGAGTCTGATAAGAGCAACATGCTGGTCTGCGAGGAATGTGGACTCATTGGAGTCTACGACCGGAACAAGGACCAGTACTACTGTCCGATATGCGGCTCCAACGCGAAGATCAGTAGCGTTGTGGTGTCATACGCATTCAAACTTCTCATACAAGAGATGATGTCACTCGGCCTGGCCGCCAGGCTACGATTGAAGGAGATGATCTAATGATTAGCGGACTTACAACCAAGAGAATCGACTCGATCGAGTTCGGGCTTCTCAGTCCTGAAGACATCCGTAAGATGTCGGTAGCTCAGATAGTCGTTGCAGACACATACGACGAAGATGGCTACCCAATCGAATCAGGAATTATGGACCCCCGACTTGGAGTCATTGACCCTGGCCAGCGCTGCAGGACATGCGGAAACCGTGTTGGAAACTGTCCAGGACACTTTGGGCACATCGAACTTGCCAGACCTATCATGCATGCTGGCTACGCAAAGGTCATTCACAAAGTCCTGCGTTCAATCTGCAGGGAATGCAATCGAATCCTGCTGAACGAAGATGAGATTGACTACTACAATAGGCTGTTCAAGAAGTATCCTGAGATCGGTCAGAAGACCGCAAACCTCTCAAGGGACATCCTGAAACGTGCAGCCAAGGCTAAGAGCTGTCCCCACTGCAGTGAGGAACAGCTGAAACTAAAGCTCGAAAAACCAACCTCAATCTATGAGGTGGGCGAGGCTGGTTCAGTTCGACTTACTCCTATCGACATCAGATCACGGCTGGAGAACGTTTCAGACGAGGACTATGCCCTGCTGGGTATCAACGCAGAGGCTGCAAGGCTTGAGTGGGCTATTTTGACAGTGCTCCCAGTCCCACCAGTCACAGTTCGACCATCCATCACACTGGAGTCTGGAGTACGTTCAGAAGACGATCTTTCGCACAAGTCAATCGACATCATCAGAATTAATCAGAGGCTAAGAGAGAACCTTGACGCAGGAGCGCCCCAGCTTATCGTCGAAGACCTTTGGGAGCTACTTCAGTATCACTGTACCACGTACTTTGACAATGGAGTTTCTGGCATTCCACCGGCGCGACATAGGTCAGGTCGTGCACTTAGGACCCTAGCCCAGAGGTTGAAGGGCAAGGAGGGGCGATTCAGGTCCAACCTCTCAGGTAAGCGTGTTGACTTTTCTGCACGTACTGTTATCTCTCCAGATCCGAACCTCAGTATGAACGAGGTCGGTGTGCCGGAGCAGGTGGCACGGATTCTTACTATTCCACAGAGAGTAACAACATGGAACCTCGAAGAGATGAAGGAGCTTGTACTCCGAGGTCCTGACAGACACCCTGGTTGTAACTACCTTATTCGTACTGATGGACGCAGGGTAGACCTCCGGTTCGTCAAGGACAGATCTATCATCTCCGAAACCATAGAACCAGGCTTCATAGTGGAGCGGCACCTCGACTCAGGTGACATCGTGCTGTTCAACCGACAGCCATCACTCCACAGAATGTCAATCATGGCACACGAGGTACGAGTGATGCCGTACCGAACATTCAGGCTGAGTCTGTACGTCTGTCCGCCTTACAACGCAGACTTTGACGGTGACGAGATGAACCTCCACGTACCACAGTCAGAGGAGGCTCGGGCAGAAGCACGAGTTCTGATGAGAGTACAGGAGCAGATTCTATCGCCAAGATATGGTGGCCCAATCATTGGTGCTCTCCAGGACTACATTTCAGCTGCATTCCTACTGACCCGCAAGTCAAGCCTGTACACAGAGAACCAGGTGAACCAGCTGCTAGCCACAGGGCAGTTCACCGGTCAATTACCACCCCCGGCCATTCTGGCACCTGTCAAGCTCTGGACTGGCAAACAGATATTCAGCATGTTTATCCCAGAAGGAATCAACATCTCGTTCAAGGCTAACGTATGCAGGAAGTGCAGCGTGTGCAAATTCGAGGACTGTCCCTATGATTCATACGTAGTCGTCAGGAACGGTGAGCTTGTCTTTGGAGTAGTAGACGAGAAGGCTTTCGGTGCTGGCGAACCAGATTCATTGTTCCATCGGATAATCAAGGAGAAGGGTTCCACAACAGCCAGGCAGTTCATGGACTCTGTTGGAAGACTCCTAGTTCGTCTTATCACTGACAGAGGATTCACCATGGGCCTCAACGACGTGACACTCCCTAGGGAGGCATCACAGCGAATCAAGATTATTCTGGAAGAAGCCGACCACAAGGTGAACCAGCTTATCGAAACCTACAAGCGTGGAGAACTGGACCCCAATCCTGGTCAGACACTTCTGGAAACTCTTGAGCAGCGAATCATGGCCACTCTGGCCGAGGCAAGAGACTCTGCAGGTTCCGTTGCAGGAGAACACCTTGGTCTTGAGAATGCTGCAGTCATTATGGCTCAGACTGGAGCCCGAGGTTCCAGACTGAATCTATCACAGATGGCAGCGGTTGTCGGTCAGCAAGCCGTTCGTGGCGAGCGAATTAGCAGGGGTTACATCGGCCGCACCCTTCCACATTTCGAGAGGGGTGATCTAGGTGCAAGAGCAAGAGGTTTCGTGACCTCGAGCTACAAGAGCGGCCTGGATCCGATTGAATACTGGTTCCATGCGGCAGGTGGTCGTGAGGGACTTGTGGACACAGCAGTGCGGACGTCCACTTCAGGTTACATGCAACGGAGGCTCATGACAGCTCTGCAGGACCTCAAGGTCGAGTCAGATGGAACCGTTAGGACTGCACCAGGTCGTATTGTGCAATTCCGCTTCGGTGATGATGGTGTGGATCCAAGCAAATCTGATCATGGACGGTCAGTAAACATAGACATTGCAATCGAGAAGGTCCTTGGAAAGGCGAGGGCTAAGTAAGGAGGCGAAAATTCATGTCAAAAGAGAAGAAGAAAACAACTACCAAGAAGAGCACAAAGACCTCCAAGTCAACTACAAAGAAGCCTGCAGCTAAGAAGAAACCTGCAGCCAAAAAGCCTGCTG
This sequence comes from Candidatus Thorarchaeota archaeon, assembly GCA_016839605.1. Lineage (GTDB taxonomy): Archaea > Asgardarchaeota > Thorarchaeia > Thorarchaeales > Thorarchaeaceae > SMTZ1-83. Next base: position 5,196 of record JAEOTX010000021.1, read on the forward strand.
CAAAGAAGACCACAAAAACCGCTCCAAAACCAAAGGCTAAGACGGTCTCTGATGCAATAGAGAAGCACATGGTGAAGCGTTTCGCAAAGATGCGTGAAGAACGCAGACTTCCTCCCAAGGTCATGTTGGAGCTAGAAACCAAGATCAGAGAGCAGGATGTTACGAAGAAGGAGTTCGATGACATATGCGACAACGTAGTTGCCTCATACGAGATGTCATTGGTAGAACCTGGTGAGGCAGTCGGTACAGTAGCTGCTCAAAGTATCGGTGAGCCAGGAACCCAGATGACTCTAAGAACCTTCCACTATGCAGGAGTTGCAGAACTGAGCGTGACTCAGGGTCTTCCGCGTCTCATAGAGATTGTTGATGCTCGGAATAACCCAAGTACACCTACAATGAAGATACACTTGAAGAAGGATATTGCTGGAGACCGCAATGAAGCTCGAAGAATCGCCCGCGACATCGAGATGGTCATTGTTGAGAGTGTAGCAAGCAACGTATCTATTGATCTTCTACGACAAGCAATTGACATCAGGCTGGACCCTGAACTGATGGAAGACAAGGCTCTCTCAGTCGAACACGTTGCCGAAGCCATTCAGGCCAAGATCAAGACCAAGGGCGAAGTTGAGGCAGGGGATGGCGTAATTTTCGTCTATCCGGCAAATGACACACTTGCTGATCTTCAAAGACTCAGCGAGAAGATTCGAGAGGTACGTGTGAAGGGTATCAATGACGTCACTCATGTGGTCATTCGAAAGGAGTCTGATGGTTATGTTCTCTACACTGAAGGCTCCAATCTTCAAGACGCTCTTGAGATTGTTGGGATTAATCCACACATGGTATACACGAACAACCTCAAGGAAATCAACCAAGTACTTGGTATCGAGGCTACGCGGAACGCCATAATCCAAGAGGCGATGAGCGTGCTAAACGAGCAAGGAATGGATGTAGACGTCCGGCATATCATCCTAGTAGCTGATATGATGACTGCTGACGGTGCAATTCGCCAGATTGGCAGGCATGGAATTTCTGGATCCAAAAACAGCGCTCTGGCACGAGCAGCTTTTGAGGTGACAATCAAACATCTACTTGGAGCAGGAATTGCTGGGACCAAAGACCCTCTCAGAGGCATCACGGAGAATGTAATTCTCGGTCAGTTGATACCCCTTGGCACAGGGGCAATAGATCTTCTAATGACCCCTCAGCCAATCGCAGGCAAGAAACGATAGACACTTCCATGACGGAAACGTTAAAACAGAACTCGAGTAGACGCAGAAACACAACGAGGTCATGACAATTGAGCCTGAATCAGCCAATCTCTAGCGCAGTGAGTACCGGTGAATGTCGAATCGGTGCAAAGTCGTCCATAGACGCTCTAAAGACTTCTGAGGCAAAGGTAGTTGTTGTTGCAGCTAACTGCCCACGAAACGAATACGACGATATCGAGAGATTTGCCGCACTCTCGGGTATAAAGGTCCTGAAGTTTGAGGGAACCTCATGGGATCTTGGAGAGGTTGTAGGCAAGCCCTTTATGGTATCTGCTATAGCAGTGATTAAACCGGGTGACTCAAAGATTCTGAAAATGGCATGAGGCGGTTCATTTGGTCAAGCTCTCCATGGAGGATATGTCGCTCATTGCAACATTTGAGCGCATAACAGGAGCCTCTGCAGTAGACGTTGTTCGCGATGACAATGGCGAACGTATCATTTTTGTTGTTAGAGAAAAGCAATTGGGGAAAGCCATTGGTCGTGGCGGTTCCAATGTGAAGGCTGCAGCAGACGCCTTTGGCAGAGCTGTTGATGTTGTGGAAATTGCTGATTCTCCTGAGGAATTTGTGAAGAGTGCTCTTGCTCCTGCTAGAGTCGAAGAAGTCAAAATCATAGTCCACAGGGACGGAAACAGGGTCGCTTCTGTCACTGTCAATTCAGATGACCGTGGTATTGCAATAGGTCGAGATGGCCGTAACGTTGCTCGTGCCCGTATCCTAGCGAGACGTCATTTTGACCTCACTAATGTGGTCATAGCCTAGAAGATTGAAGCGGCAGTGAACTGCATTCTTATTAACATTCCAAAGAATGTTTCCTTGGAGAATCCAGAGATGATCATGAAAAATGAATGGCTGATTCCGTTGGGCGGCATATGTCTTGCAGTAGCACTTGTTATCGACCACTTTCTCCCAGAGAATGAGATTCTGTCCTTCGTGATGGGAATACTGATTGGTCTGTCAATCACCCTAAATCTGGTGGGGCTGTACAGGTCTAGAAATGGATAGTAGAGGCATCCAGCGCGCTATTTCTGTCAGTTGCATTTGACAATGCTTTTAAGGAAACTCTAGTCCGAAGCCGTGGCCACCAGTAGTGAACACCATACATGGTGGCCTCATCATTATCAAAGAGGAACAATACCTTGTCACGAGGAAAGAGCCCCCTGGGCGAGTTCGCAGCGAGACCCCTTGTACGGAAACGTAAGAAGTTCCGCTGGAAGAAAGCGTCCTACAAGAGGAGAGTACTCAAACTCAGGCGAAAGACTGACCCACTAGAGGGTGCTCCACAGGCAAGTGGCATTGTCCTCGAAAAAGTAGGGATTGAAAGCAAGCAGCCTAACTCTGCTATCAGAAAGGCTGTACGAATTCAGCTCTCCAAGAACGGTAAGCAAATCACAGCATTCATTCCTGGTGATGGTGGCCTCAAATACATCGATGAGCACGATCAAGTTTTAGTCGAAGGTATTGGCGGTGCAATGGGTGGCGCAATGGGAGACCTCCCTGGCGTCAGATGGAAAGTAATCCAAGTAAATGGCGTTTCTCTTGAGTCTTTGATATACGGAAAGAAGGAGAAGCCAATTCGTTAGGTGGTCATGATGGCTGAAGAAGAGAAGACTGAGGTTGTTGAGGAGGCCCCTCCAGAGCCCGATCCACATGTCGCACCTGATCTATTGCTTTTTGGCAAGTGGGACTCTACAGCTGTCGAGATCAAAGATATTGGTCTTGTGCGATACATCTCCTTGAAGCCGGTACTGATTCCCCATACTGCAGGTCGACATGCCCACAAGAGATTTCACAAAAGCAATGTTCCCATTGTAGAGCGCTTTGTAAACAAGCTACTCAATGCTGGCAGAAGAAAGGACAAGAAGACTCGCACTGGTCGAAATGCCGGAAAGAAACTCAATGCTATTCACACCCTGAAACGTGTCTTCGAGATAATTAACTACCGAACCGGTCTGAATCCCATGCAGGTCCTTGTGACTGCCATCGAGAACTCGGCCCCATCCGAGGAAACCACTCGTATATCCTACGGTGGAATGGCATACCCGCGATCTGTTGATGTTGCTCCCCAGCGACGAATTGATCTAGCTCTCAAGTATCTGTCCGTGGGTGCAACTCGTTCTGCCCATAAGAATGCCAAGTCTTTCGAGGAGTGCTTGGTTGATGAGCTCCTTCTAGCATACAAGGGCGATCCAGCCAGTTTTGCAGTTGCCAGGAAGGAAGAGCGCGAGAGAGTCGCACGTTCGGCACGATAGAATACAGCAGTGCATTTTCACAATCTACACACTAGTGGTGATGCTGTTCGTATTCAGAAAGTGATATAGTCAGGCTTCTCAAGCTCCAGATAGCGAAGACATAGAGGAATCAATGGTGTCCAAACAGACCTATGCATGGTTGGCTGTTCTTTCAATCACCATCCTCTGGGCATCCTCTTTGATTTTTGCAAAGATGGTATTTGATGAACTCACTCCCATTATCTTTGTGACCCTTAGATACACTCTGGCATGCCCACTTCTTATTCCCATGACACTATTTGTAGTAAGACGCCAGGTGTCACCTGGAAATGTACGAAAGCATTGGAAAATCCTAGTCCTAGCAGGACTGTCAGGTCCTTTCTTGTCTCAATTGATGCAATACATTGGTCTCAATATGACCACGGCTAGTGATGCAGTGCTTTTGTTGAATTTCACTCCCGTTTTCGCAGTGTTCTTAGCTGCGGCATTTGTTGATGAACGAATCACTACTGTAAAGATACTTGGACTCGTTCTTGCCACAGTAGGTGCAGTCCTGATTGTGTTCAATCCATCCCCTGTAGACCCCATTATCAGTCCCACGCGGTTGATTGGTGACATACTAGTGATTGCCTCCACACTCTTCTTTGCTATTAATGGGATTCTTGGGAAGATAGCGGTGAAGTCAGTGGATTCGGCAAGTCTTACTCTCTATAGCACGCTAGTTGCAATACCATTTCTATGGTTATCTGCAGCAATTATTGAGGATCTGACAGTGCTTCTTACTCTCAGCCTTCAAGCATGGATAATTGTCTTGTGGGTTGGGATTGTAAATACTGCCCTTGGGTTCATGCTATATTACGAATCAATGAAGTACATTGAGGCCTCCAAGGTTCAAATTGCACTGAACTTGATTGGTGTATGGGGAGTACTGTTTTCGGTCCTAGTACTTGGCGAATTGACATCTCTACTTCAAATCATAGGAGGGGCGGCAACCATCTTTGGTGTCATAATGGTCCAGAGGGATCGAGCCCGGTAACCAGAAACGCTGAACACCGAGCTCATTTATCTGATTCACCTGTTGAGTAGGGCAAATCCAGTTGCCCTTATCACGGAAACATCGTCGAACATACCTATAGTGCTCCTTCTTGCACTTTTTCCCCTTTCAATCGGGAGTGACAACTTCACTCGAGCACCGTATATCCTAGCATATGTTGCATCAATAAGGAAGACCTCAGCAAAGATGACAATAATCCCCAATCCTGGATAATACAACGCAGGGATTATCAGAACTCCCATAGTGATCAAACCTATCAACGCCTCAAAGTACCTGCGTGACGCATCAAATGCAGCTGTAGGTAGTTATGGCCGTGCCTGAGGCACTGGCTTTGGTCCAAACAGATCAAATTTCGACATTACAAATCACTTCACTTTGTGAGTAGTCCTTGTGGTCTAGTCCTAGAAACATATCTGCAATCGTATACCGTTCTCTTCTTTGCATCTGTTCTCCCTCCAAGCGGGAGTGACATTTTCACTCGAGCACCGTATGTCCTTGCATATATTGCATCAATCAGGTAGATTTCAGCAAAGATTACAATGAAGAATAGTCCAGGATATTCCAATACAGGAATCATCAGGACTCCCATCACAATCAAGCCCATCAGTGCTTCAAAGTGCTTGCGCGATGTACCAAGTGCGGCTGTTGGCAATGATGTCGACGCAATAGGCACTCGCATAGGTCCAGTCACTTCGAATTTCGATACCATAAGCATCACCTCGTATTATGTATCAGCAATACATGTTATAAGTATTACGATTACATGATACACTTTAAATCTGATAAAACCATCCGCGAATTGAGCCGATTTAGTTATCAATTATGCATGCATCGAATTCGGTGAGTAGAATGAAGATTACAAAAGTGATCAAGGCGCATGAGAGCGAGATTACAAAGACCCTGACTGTGAAGAAAGGAGAATCACTTGAGGGCACGGAGAAGGAAACAGGATGGGAAGGATGGCTCTGGTGTCGAAATAAAGCAGAGATTGAGGGATGGGTACCGAAGTCCTATCTAGAGCCCCTGTCCGAAGCAGGACAATACCAGTTGCTCCAAGACTACACCGCAAGAGAGTTGAAGGTTCAACCTGGAGAAGAAGTGATGGTGCTCATTGAGGAGAGCGGCTGGGCATGGGCACGAACCCCGTTCGGAGAGGAAGGTTGGATCCCACTGGAGAATCTAGGCGATGTGAAGACACAACCAGATTCAGTCCCAGACTTAATGAAGTGAGACGATGTTATGATGGACAAGGAAGTTCCCAAGTGCAGACAGGACTCCTCAGTACTCTGTGACGACACATGCGTCTACAAGA
>JAEOTX010000166.1 GCA_016839605.1 Candidatus Thorarchaeota archaeon
AGGAATTTCTCGAAGGCTGTGAATCCCGGCTTCATTCTGACAATTGCTTCTGCCTCGGCTCCTTCTGTGCTGAATCCGAAACTAGATATAATTGGGACATCGGTCCATCCAGCTTCCTTGCAATCTTTTGCAAGCTCCACCAAAAGTCGCTCCCAAGCATAGTCATATCCTGGTTTCAGGGCTCTGAACCTAAGGATCAGTCGCTCGCCATCCGCAGGAATATTGACATTCTCGGGACTAGTTCGAAGCGCAGCGGTCGCTCCAACAGCTTCATCACCATCAAACAAAATGATTGGAGCTCTATTTGGGAACACCCTATCTTTGAAGTAGGATACGAAACCCTCTCTATCGGTGAATGCTTCTCTGAGTCGTTCATCAGCCAAGCACAAGTCAACAAGCAGATCGATATCGCTCTCAGTAGCAGTCTTTGCTTTCAGCTCTGCCGCCTTCCCCTCCACTTTCATCTTGGCAGTTTCCTTGACATCAAAATCAACGCTGTACTGGTAGTATGTTTCATGGTGTGAAAAACCAAGTTCTTTGAAGAACTTGTACTGGTCTTTCTTTATCTTTGAACGAAGGACGATGCCAGTAGTGATTCTATCGATATCCTCCTTACTCTTCAAGTATTCAAACTGCTCCTTGAAGAGCTTCTTCTGAACCTCCGGCGGGCAATCGGGCATAGTCCATGGATATCCGATATTTGCTCTACCAGGTTCATCATCAGACACGCTCGAAGTCACATACGCTAGAGGCTTTCCATCCTCTGTCAATGCATACCTAGTTGCATCCTCGCCGCGTTGGATGTTGCGGTCTCGAATCTGCCAACCCTGGGCTGGAAGACCTGAAGCCTCAGTATAGATCTGTGCTTGAATGTCTTCGAGTCCATCCTCAGCATTCCATTTTTTGTATACAACTTTCATTCTATTTCTCCTCTCAACACTATCCGAATCGAATCCGTGAAAAATATACAGTGTGCATACAAACGTTGTCCATAATAAACCTTTGTTCTCAGAACCGTGTGTTGGACCAACCAATCATTTCTTACGTCTGCGTCTTGGTTTCAAGAAATCCTCAAGTGAACTCTGTTGAATTGGCCCCAGCTTCCACCCCTTCCCATCAGGATTTCGTTCGACAACTTTCTCACGTTCCATGTTATGCAGGTGATAGAGAATGGTTGCTGTTGTTACCTTGACGTTCTCAGCAATCTCCGCCACAGACCTCCAATCCTCAATGCTCAGCGCCTGGAGGATTTCAGTCCTGCGAGTAAGCCCCCTCTCGATATTTCTGATCCAGTGAAGGTACGCCCTGCGGTCTAATGTCAGAGTATTCAACCCATCACTGGTTGCACGCGAAATGAAATGTGTGTTTCTCTTGCCTATTTCCTGGGAAGTCCCATTAGGTCAAGGAACGCTGCAGGTTCACTTCCTTCAGTTATCGGACGAATCCTATACTTCGGATACTTGTGACTCAATTTTGCCGCAATTCTTGTGCCCATGAGCTTCTTGAAGAGTTGAGCCTTAGCTCCACGCCACAGATAGATGACCTTCTCTTTATGGTCAATGAAAACCAAAACCTTCTCGGTATCAATCGTTGAGGCGCTTGGGTCAGTCTCAGTCATTTTGGCATCTGAGTCTATTTCAAAGGCCTCTACCATCGGTATCCCTCTTGAGAAGGCTACGTTGAAGTGTGCATTCTCTCTTATGATACTTTTCCAAATGTATGTAGCTCTTTGATGACAGGGATTAAACACAAACAACTTACAAAAAGGGTCGCAGTGAGTCTAGACTGCGTGTGTGCCAGAGTTGACTGAAGAAATACCGTCCCGTGTCAAATTCCTTGATCGAGCACGAAGACGTATCGAAATCGAGATGAATGATGTTACACTTCAATTCCCTCTAAACGCAGTACCCGATCCACTTTATCTTGCAATGGCAACCGCATTTGACGGTGACGAGAAAGTAGATTGCAAGCTCTTAGCTGCCGCTCATGACACCGTTATGAAGCCAACACTGTGCTCTTCTGACCCATCCAGTATTTTCCGACTCACCACCGCAACTAAGATTGTCAGACTCACTCTTACGGACAAGGAAATTGAGAATCAAATAGAGGAAATTGAGGGCGAGATACTGTCATTTCAGGGTCGTCCGTTTGAAGAGACTGTTGATGACAGAATTGAGCTATACAAGAGAATCTACCTTGATGACACTAGGATTGACAGATTTCGATTTGGTGCGGCTGAGCTTTATGGTGACACTACTTATGGCAATATTCGACTCGACCCTCGTGTTGTATTGAACTTCCAGTGGCATAAGCCAGAGGAGCATCTCTATAGAGGATATCAGGTCAATTGCATTGCGGAGATTGTGCTTCCCGGTGATCCATTCTATAGGTTCATGAGAAGCATGCGATCCCTATTTGTAAGGCGTTTCATTGACTTGCGAGCCTCAGAATACCCTGCGGCCTACAAATTCCATGTATGCGAAACACACGACAAGAGCTTGTCTACTAGACCAGGATTCGTGCCTTAGCCTAATAGTTGGTAAGCCTCAGTAATTTCTCCGGCAGCTCTTCAACTGCACCAATGTCCAAGATGACACCATGGGACTTCTTAGCCAGTTTGTCGGCAGCATTTAGGTCGTAAGAGCTCTTAGGTACTAGAATGATCATCTTGATGTCCTGATGCTTGAATTTCTCTGCAAGTTTCTCGCACTCAGCCTGGTCGCTCAAGTAGGCGTCTGTGGCGAATATGAAGATCTTTTCTTTCGCTCGTGTTTCATCAAAATTGTCAAGAGCCCATTGTAGCGAAGTTCTTCCTCCAGTACCCCCGCTTGCACGTACATCCAACAGGTCTGCAGCGACTTTTTCTACAGATACTTGTTTTTGGTCCACCCTCTTGACAATATGCATCACGCTATCAAAGAGGCAGACCCCGAAATCATCTTTTTGCGTTCCATATAATCCCGCCATGACAGAGATCGCAAGCATGCCAAGTTTCTCTGGAGAATGCATTGAGCCGCTCTTATCAAGAGCCCAAACAAATGCCCGGTGTCCTTGGTAAGTCTCACAGATCAGGAAGTCCTCAACATCTAAGACCTGGAAATCAGCTCGGCCTTGAGACAGGAGGGAATCAATGGTCTCTTCCAGGTCGATAAGATCTATATCATCGCCAATACGGAAGGGTCTGACTGTGGTCGACTGCTGCAATCCACCCAGCATCGATGAGCCCATGGTTGCTCTAGCATATCTTTTTCCGAGGTCAATAAGGAGGCGTTTCGCTATCTCCTTGAGTTTCTGTTTGATTTTATCAGGTAGTTGGTCTCTATGAGCATACCAAATCTTCACTATGTTTGTAGCCGGTCCGCCAAGTAACCCACCAAAGACCATTTTTGCCCGATTCTCATCTACAGGACCTGCTTCCCCTGGTCTTCCACCGTAGCCGCGAGCTCCATATTGCTGTCTCTTTCCCATTCCCATAGCAGCACCAAAGTTCTCGTGAGCGATAGCGCCAAGTGCCGATTGATTTCCGGTTTGAGCTGAAAGGTCTGCCAGCTCACGGAGTTGATGGTCTGTTAGTCCAGCTGATGATATGAGATTATGAAGTCGCTCGAAGTCTTTCACGCCCTGTTCAATGAGCTTCTTTATGACACGATAGGATGGATTGAGCAGCTCAAGGATCTCTTCTTCGGTCATGCCCAGTTTCTCGCCTGCCTCCCTAATTCCCTTTTCAGATGGCACTATTCCTTGGCGGGAGAGTTCTCTGACCGTCTTTCTAAGATGCGACTTGGTTGGTGAACGTGTCACTGCAGCATCAGCCATCTCTTGTTTCGCCTTTTCCCATGATTCCTTCGGCTTATGGCCGCTTACCTTCTCATCGAGTCTTGAGAGGTCTCTAATCTTTTGCCTCAAATAATCTGATGGCGATGATCGAGAATCAGCATGCTCAATGGTTTCCTTTGTCTTTTTGTCAAGAAGACTCTTCCATGCTTCAGTATTTCTGGCGTTCTCGGCAAGCTGTCTGAAATCAACATTAGCTGATGCTCCCTTGTCGTACTGCTTATCATATTCTTCTAGAATATCGTTCATCAGGTCGGTCTTATCCGCAGTATGCTCCTTGACCGTTTCAGCGAACTCAGCAGCATCCCCCAACTGATATTGTTGAGGTGCACTCTTCAAGTGGTCATCTATATTGTCAGGAAGTCTCTCAAGATGACGGACATAATCTGCTACTTCGCTCAAATTCTCTAGCGATTCTTGAAGTGCTTTATCCATTGCCTGTCTCTGAGTCTTAGTCCCAGCATCCATGTCCTCCATGTGTTTTAGGGCTCTTGAAGCAGTGGCAGGGTCTCTGTCAGCGAGCTCTTTGAACTCCTGTACAATCCCTTTCTCTCCACGATACGCTCTAGCTGCTATGCTTTCTGCTGCGTTGGGAGACTCAGCTACATTGTCCAAGACTTCCAAAGTCTTTGCATCCATGATATTCTGTGAAGACAAGTTGCCCATGTCTTCAAGTAATTCAGATGATGCCTCTTGGCGAAGCTCGTCATCACTTGTAAGGCCGCGGAGTACAACATCACCCTCGTTCAGGTAATTCATTGACGCATCATATAGCGCGGTGTCCTTGCGTTTTCTAAGGTCTTGAAGATATTCAAAACCTGCTTCGACCTTGTCCTTATCGATCTTCTTTGCCAGATCCTGCTCTCTCTTGATTTGCTCCATGACCGCAGCCAAAGCATCCTTCTTCACTGTAGAGACCGTCTTGGATTTTTTTGTCTGGGGCTGCGGAGCTTTAAGCTTCTTTTTCTCTCTTCCAAGGATAATGTCTTCTGCGACTATCCTTGCAAGAGCTTGATCTGAAGGATATGTTGTGCGTACGGCTGCATCGATGAAATCGTCAAGGGTGAGACCTCCATTCCGGAAGTACCGGGCGGAGAGAATCTGCGGAATTGCCTGAGTCTGCCTCACACTTGGTCGGATCTTTGTATCAGACCGTGCCCGCATCCTCTTCACAAACTCATGTGCAAATTGCACTGTGTTGCTTGGGACCGGAGATATTTTGGGCTGAGCCATTACTTACGAACTCCCAGAGTCGCTTGGACTACTGGAACCACCTGATCCCAGAGCGCGTCTAACTAACGAGTTGACTGCTGGTTCAGGGTCTATGCCTGGTCTGAATCTCAATGCTCCTGTCAAAACATAGGTAGCTGCTTTGGAGAGAATACCATGAGTGACATTCTTCTTTCCCTCACGCTTCGTCATCTCTGCCGAGAGTCTAGCAACTGAGATACCTGCACGAATAGAAGCGGGTATCTCAATATCAGTGCTCATCCTTGTTGCGGAGACCAAACTGTAGATGCTCTCAAGAGTCTTGTCCGATAACGTGTATTCTGGACAGTTCATCTTTACTATTTCAATCTCCGTCGATTTCCTTGGGTAGCCGAGTCTTATCCACACCCTGATGCGGTCTCTGAGAGCCTCACTTAGTCGGTGGGCTCCTGCCATCTCTTCGGGATTTAGAGTTAGAACGGGGAAGAAATCATCGGATGCCTTAATGCGGCCTAGTCTGGGTACAACGGCACTCCACTCCTCAAATGGCTCGAGAAGGCTATTCTGGACATACTCCGCCAAGCGATTAGCTTCGTTAAGACCAAACACGCCTCCGAATATCATAGATTTCAGAAGAGGGCCTGGGTCAAATGACTCAAGCGAGAAGCCTTTGCTAAGCACCAGACTCGGATTGAATGAACCTATCAAATGGGCTGGGCGGACCCCTTCATCGCCGGTCAGCCATTCGAAGTCGCGATTGCTCCTTTCAGCATAAGCCCGCAAGAGCAGAGTCTTTCCAACCCCTGGCGGCCCTATCAAGCCAGGGATAAGCCCCGAGTTTTCACAGTCCTCTAAGACTTCGAAGGCCTCTTTGTACTGCTCCTTAATGACAATCTTGACCTTCTCCTTCTTGGCTGCTTTAAGCCGTTCATCAAACTTGTCTGAAAAATCCTTAGCTGTTTTCTCCATCATTCTATGCCCCCATAGACATGAGTAAGGTGACTTGAGACCATGTTAAGCATGTCCGTTTTTCGATTCTTCTGGAGCGAGGGCGCTGGCGTTGACTTCCTTCTGCTTTCACAAAAAGCTTGAGGTTGCCGACAATTAGCTCCCAAGTAGTTCAGACCCATACTTGAACAAAGCTGGTGAACCCCCAGTATGCCAGAATATAGTTGGGGTGTCTGAAGCTATTTCTCCAGTCATGACCATTCTGAGCAGGGCTAATCCAGCCTTTGCTGTGTAAACAGGATCTAGGATGATGCCTTGAGATTTCGCGAACATTTGGATGGCACTTCGAACAGA
>JAEOTX010000022.1 GCA_016839605.1 Candidatus Thorarchaeota archaeon
GGAGTCCATTCGTAAACAAGTCATTCAAGGTGGAAAATATGTTGCTGGGAATTCGATTCTTCAATTCTTCTTTATCTTCGCCATTCTACTGGCAGGTTCATCGGGAATCCTCAATGCTTTGATGATGCCTCACCTCGAAGGCTACATTGGAGTCACAGAGGTCCAATTCGGTGTGATCTTGAGCGCTGGGGCTGCGACAGGCACTCTTACAGCTTACGTACTTGGCACTAAGAAGAAGATTCCTTACCCACTATACCTTGTTTCAATTGCAGGTTTAGTTGCAGGAATCTCTGTCTTCGGTCTTGCGTTCTCGACTGGATTCTGGGGAATACTTCTGTCTTGGGCTCTCATTGGAGCTGTTGATGTCATGCTCAACATTCCACTTGCGACCCTCATGCAGGATCTGGTCGTAGACAACTATCGCGGAAGAGTGTTTGCTCTCCTCAATGTGGTCTTCACAGCAGTGCAAGTCATTGGCATGGCAATAGGCGGAGTCTGGGCTGAGGCAGTAACCTCAACCATCGCCCCTCTACTTGGCGCAGCTATCGGACTTGTAGTAGTATCAGTTCTGGGTGTGCTTGTAGTGTCCAAGAGGGACCTTCATGGCAAACTAGACATTATGCTGAATGACTCGGAAAAACACGTTGCTAGAGAAACCGAGTCCTCAGAAGTCGCGCTTGAGGCTGTCACCTGAAGCGGGACACGGGCGGGGGAACTCAAAATAGTGCTCTCGCCCATCCTTCCTTTTCAATCCGGTCGTTCTTTGTCTTTCTTCTCAGAAAAGGCCTTGTGATTCTCTGCCTTCTCTCGTTCGACTCTCACAGGATGATTCGTTCAAAAGATAGAACTAACTAGAACTGCTTGACAATAACGTGCAGATTACAGGTTTTGCGGAGAGATTTCAGTGGGGTTTCGATTCAAAATAGACTGGAGTTCTTGGAGAACAAGGAGTGGGATAGTCGCATTTGCAGTGATTCTCCTCCTATTTCCAGCACTATGGTTTGGTGTCATCTATGCACTGTTTCCTCCGGCACCTCCAATGGGACAAGCAAACGTCGAGATATCAGCAGATTCCTTCTTCAGCACCGCGGATGATGCTAATCACTCAACTGAGCCAATAAACAGAGTTAGCAATTTCTCTGCGAGTGGAAATGAAACAATAGAGATAGCATTCTTCGAGTTTGAGTTGTATCCTCCACCGGCGGGGTCTTACCTTGCTGATCTGGTCTTTGATTTTGATTGTGCAGAAGTCCTAATGGAGGGGATCTTGAGATTTCACAAATGCGAGTCAGTTAGACTTGAGTCCAACATGACATTTGACACTGCGCCTGAATATGACCCCCTGCCATTCACAAGCATCACCATCACACAGAATGGCACCTACACAGTTTCACTGCATGAGGAAGGTGGTTACACTGATTGGCCTGTCCAACTTGGATTGTTTGCTATAGTCGCAGATATAGATACCCAAGTCATCATTCATTCCTCGGAAGCTGAGCCCAGGTTTCAACCACAAATGACCCTCTTTTCTCCAGTTGGAATCTGGATAAACCCTGCAGAGCACCCACAGCTTTGGTACTTACACCCTCTTGCTTGGGTTTCAGTCATCGCCGCCATCATGCTGTTGTCCATTGGCTCTGCAAAGTCATCAAAATTAGGAAGTGGCGCTTAAGGCATTATGTCTCATTTCTTTCAGGAGCAATTGCGGCGAGCAGCAATACAGCGAACGTGTGAAGGGGTAGTGGAATCACATAGTTCAACATGTCAGAATACACATGAAGGAGCACTGGTATGGTTATCATTGCTTGAGATACTAGCGCTATGAGTAGGAGAAGTATGACCAACCTCAGTTGGATTTGACCCAGATAGAGTTCACGTAGAAGTATGCTTGTTGACAAGCTCATGACAAACCACATTACACCCAACGCAACCATCGGGAGTTCGCGCCCAGAGAATTGGAAAAGAAAATGAAATACCCCATACTTTGACAAAACGCCGTAATCATGGACATAGTACCAAAATAGAAACAGCCACTCTTGATTAGCTGAGAATATCGGCGGGAGGACCTCGATGACCGCATAGGGTAGCAGTACACTAAGTATCATGGCTGCAATTGGAAAACACGAATGTCTCTCCAAATTTCCTCCATCCGGGCGAAGTCTAACTATAGATTAGATAGGAATCATATTGATTTTTCGTACAACGAACGGATTGACGCAATCTTTATGAGATGAACGATTCTCGAAGCCAATACTCACGCCGAGGTTTCCTAGCCTGGTACGGAGCTGGATTGCTATTGATTGCAATCTTAGCAATTCAGCAAATATCCAGTGTGCTATGCACTCGAGGGTTCAAAGGATTACACGAATGCCGTGAAATCTGAATATCCCTCCCTCGGCGCCATCTTTTTCCTTCTTTTAGTGTGCACTTGAGAGTTCATGACCTATCTCCCAGTCGCAATTTCTCGACATACAAACAGACTCCCATACCAGGCTTGGATTTGACCTGCTTCTACAAGTCGAGTGAACTCCGACTGTCGAAACTTCTGTGTTCTACCTTCAATGTGATTGAACCGATAATGATAGACTTGATATCATACCGCCTCCGCACTCAATTGAGAGAATAATGAATGAACGTGATTCATCCAGATATCTTCTAGTTCTGGGATTTGTGCTGATCATACTAACGGGAGCCAACCTTGGTACCGATATTTTCTATTACGTTTGGAAATTTATTGCAGGCGCAATAGGATTTCTTCTTATTATCGTAGCCGGAGGAACATTACTTGTCAAAGAGCAGATGAACAGAAGGGATGCATACCTGTATTTCGTGGGTCTTGTACTGGTTGGACTAGCTCCGACATTGCTGTTATATTCGCAGCTGGCTCAAAACGTGCAGCTTGAGATCTGGTGGGTCTTCCCGTCCATAGGAGGGGTTTTCTTAGCTTTCGGTGCCATTCTAATTCTGTGGTCATGGATCCGTCGAAGAAACAATGAGAAATCGAATACCAGTTTTGATGAATGAATCAAGCAGGAGGCTTGGATACCTCAGCTTATTTTCCTGCGAATCTCAGTTTTCTCTTAAACATTGTCGTAGTCCTCAAGAAGACAAGTTCAGAAGGTGCAACGGCCCCTCAACATCGAACGTCCTTCTTCTCAGTGCTATCAATCACCTTCCTCAGAGCAGCACCCTCTGAGGCTCCACCACTCCACCTTAGAGCTGTTCCCGCCAGGGCCTGACTCGATTCGGTAGTTTATGCCAATCACAGCAATCCTACAAATGCTGCTATGGCAGTGACAGACTTCAGAGACCACCCGTCGCCGTCCAGTGAAAGGACACATGAGTGTCCGGGTTCGTCCTCCGTCTTGGTTACTGGTTCCGGCTATTGCCATACCGGTCACAGGTCGCGGCAAACGACCTAACCCTACCCGCTGCAGACGGGGCTTCTACAGTTTTCCCTAAAAACGTTGTCAATCGTCACTAAAGGTGTATCTAAACGAATGCGCCGGCAGCCCTCTTTATCTCAGTGACTTCCTGCAGGACCTCTTTCTCAGAGGGTAGAAGATCATCCAAGAACTTCTTTCTCATGGCAAGAATGTGTTTGTCTGGGATATCTGTATAGAGTACTTCATCACTTTTCACTTGGCGACCAATAGTGGGCCCTCTAATAGACACCGCAACTTCCATTCCATTGGTTGCTTCATCTACAGGCACACTGCGGTCCTGAATCTGAAGAATTGTACCAACTCGTCTTCCCTCCGAGTTAATTACGCCAGTTCGCGGTCTGATAATTCCATGGACCCTCACACCTACAATTGCGGGGTCTTTATGTCTGAAGACATACTCGGGAATAAGCTCTAGTTTTCCAGGTCTAATCAGTGACCCAAGTGATTCTGCTTTTGCCTGTTCTCTCTTAACAATCAACCAAGCATTATAATCGTCATACAATCGATAAATGACCTCGTTCAGAAAGGTTTCAACACCGTATTCTGCAGCCAAGTCCTCGATGTCAGGTGCGAATTTCACATTGAAACCCAACACCACCGCATTCAGTGGGTCTGTATCTCCTGCAGCTTTTGCTTCGACAATGTCACGTTTTACTATATTTCCAACATCAGCTACTCTGACCGGGACTTTCCGGTCCTGTAAGAACTGGGTCACAGCCTCCAGAGAACCAAGAGTGTCCGTCTTGACTACTATTCCTGATGAATCTCTCTGAATTCGGATAGAGCTGACCTCGTCTCGGACTCTCTGTTTCATGGCCTCAAGGTTTTCTATCTTGTCTATTGCATATACTGGTGCACCTGCCACAGCCCCTTCAATATCCGGCGATACTATCTTGACACCTGCGGCGGCATGCACCTCTTCAACCGGTGTGAACTTTTCTTTGGGATCGCGAATCTCATCAAGCTCCTTGGGCTGTAGTAGAGTTCGAATCTTTGCAACAATCACATCATCAAGCCCGCCAATGACTACAGTATCTGTCTTCCTCAGAATTCCCTCGTAGATAATCGTGTCCAGAGTGATACCAAGTCCCGTTTCCTCTCTGACCTCTAGAATAGCCCCCCGGGCAGGGCCCTCAGAGATCTGTAATCGGTCTTTCATGTACTGCTGGGTTAAGCCGGAGAGGACCATGAGAAGTTCAGGAATTCCTGTACCAGTCTTTGCACTTGTGGGTACGATAGCTATTGTCTGGGTGAAGTCCTCTACTCTATCGAACCTCTCTGAGTTGTAGCCGTTGGCCGAAAGGGCTCCAACAATCTCATACAGGCGTCTGTCGACCTCAGACTGAGTGGAAGTACCTTGTGATTTAATTGCCTGAAAGAGATTCATATCCTCCCTTTCACGCCATCCAGGGACCTTGTCCAGTTTGTTTGCTGCTACTAGAAAGGGAGTCTTTCCTGATTGTAGGATCTTCAGGGACTCGTAGGTCTGAGTGAGTGCGCCTTCGTTGATGTCAACAACGAGTATCGCGAAATCAGCAATCGCACCACCGCGCCGTCTGAGATTCAAATATGCCTCGTGGCCGGGTGTATCAATGAACAAAAGACCGTCAATGGTCAGCTCGGTCTTCGTACTCTCGAGAAGACCTCCACAGATTGACTCAATGGTTTCAGTGGGGAAGAAGGATGCTCCAATGTGCTGAGTTATCCCGGCTGCCTCTCGGTCCTGCACTGCTGTACCACGCATCTTATCGAGAAGAGAGGTCTTTCCGTGGTCTATGTGTCCTAGAACAGTGACAATTGGTGAACGCAGCTTAGCGCTATCGCCTGACCCTGAATCAGCCATCGGTGACACCTCACAAGAAGACTAGCAGCGGGGCACGTGTTGATGTTTAAGAAATTGTCGCTCTGCCCTGTCACAAGCCTAAAATAGGTCCGTCCTTCGTCGCGGCGATAAGATACATTGCAGGTATGATAATGATGGAGTGCTCACTTGTAGTAATCAAGCCCGATGGTACCATAAGACGGACTGTTGGTGCCCTTGTTCTCAAGGACTTTATGGAACGTGGATTTCATGTGAAGGCTTTCAAAGAGATGAAGGTTTCTGAGTCACTGGCCAAATTACATTATGATGTTCACAAAGAGAAACCCTTCTTCCCATGGTTAGTTCAGTTTATCTCCTCAGCTCGTGTCTTGGCAATGATTTTGGAGGCAGATGATGTCATAAAGGGCGTCCGTGATGCACTTGGTGCCACATTTGTGCAAAAAGCAGCACCAGACTCCCTCAGAGGAAAGTATGGTATCTGGTCTGGTATCAATATAGCCCATGCCTCAGATGGGCCTGAAACGGCAGCCACTGAGACTTCCTTGTGGACTAAGGAGGGCGGTCTCGAAGAGTCCGAAGACGCTGAGAAAGCAGCCAATGCCTATGTCGAGAGGTACGCTCCTTCAAATATGGACTTGACCAAAGAGATTCGTGACCTAGTTGAGTCATCAATCGATGTGAATGACACTTCCTCCGCAGTCCTTGAATCCCTCGAAGATCTCTTTGGAAGGGACTCAGAGGATGTTGATGAGGGCGAGATAAAGGCGCTCGCACTAGCGGTCTTTGACTTCATCAAGGAAGAAGTCGAAAAGAAAGAGTAGAGACCTTTGGTGACACAAGTGTGCCACCTAAGTCATCTTGAACTGCTGAAAAGTGCTGATTATTTGGCTTTTCCGCCTTTTTGGAAGCCCTTTGACCACTTTGTGGCTCTTGGTTTCATCCTGCGTTTGAGTCTGGCCACTTTGCACTTGTTGGAACAGAACCACAGTACAGAACCGTCCTTTGTCTGTACAAAGGCAGATCCAGTCCCTGGCTCGATGTCCTTTTCACAAAAACTACATCGTTGAGTGCCTACCAACTCGCTTAACGCCTCCTCATCTTCCGTGCTTCACGTTCGGTTTCACGGAGAATGAGAATATCACCCATTCTGACCGGTCCCTTCACGTTTCGCGTGAGGACACGTCCCCTATCCCGGCCTTCCATAATCTTGACTCGAACTTGAGTGATTTCTCCGGTCACTCCTGTTCGTCCCAGCAGCTGAATAACTTCGGCAGGGATTGCTGGAGTCGCTACTTCTTCTTCTTTCTTGCTCATCGAAAGCCATCACCTAAGATTTACTTACGCAGAGCACCAATCTTCTCGACAACATCGGTCAAGATATCTTTGGCTTTTCCTTCAACAACAATAGCAACAGCAGCGGTGGGTCTTTCAATTCCGGCAGCATTTCCTAGATCTCTCTTGCTGGGAACAAAGATGTAGGGTGCTTTCCTGTCATCACACAGACCTGGGATGTACATGATGACCTCTGGAGGTTCTACATCCTCTGCAACAATCACTAGACGAGCAAGTCCTCGCTCGATGCTTTTTGTTGTTTCGTTAATTCCTTTCTTGATTCTGCCTGTGTCTTTGGCAACTTCAAGTGCCTCTAGGGCCCTCTTTTGAAGCTCTTCAGTAGCTTCCCATTCAACGAATGACGGCTTTGGCATTTTTCTACCTCTGTTCTCACTTCATTGGTATCAATAAGTCGGACACATCCATCTAAGGATGCGTTCTCATCGGCCCAATCTCCAACTTCTTTTAAAACTGTCGAAGTGTCACGTAACTCAAAAATAGTCTAACAATTTCATGGTCTGAAGAATGCCCGGGTCATCAACCCCTTGGTGTTGAAGGACGGAATAGCGATTCCGTCGTGTCATTATATCCAGTGCATGATGCACATGATCAAGAAACTGATCACTTGAGATGCCCACATCATCTATACTTGCGGGCATGTCATATTTTACAATGAATTGATGCATTTCCTCAGCCTTGTACTCGCTATAACCTGCTTCTTCGAGATAATAGACACAAAGAGGCATTGCAAAAGCGACTTGAAGACCATGTAGTTCAGTTTGTTCTCTGTCCATTGCATGGGATATTGCATGTTCTGTGCCTGAACATGGCCTTGAACTCCCAAAGATGCTCATCGCTCTCCCTGCATCGATTTCCGCTCGGACTAGGGTTTCCAAGCTTTCGTCCTGCAAAACGGACTCAAGTGCTGACTTAACTAGACTGTAGACCCTCTTATCGAATGGCTCGTCGTTCTTTTCATGGGCAAGGCGCCACTCACCTAGACTGGATGCTTTGCAGATGATATCTCCAATTCCGGCCAGCCTGAGTTTAGTTGGTGCCTTTTCAATGATGGAGAGATCCGCTATGACACCTATGGGACTCTTACATTTCTCAGAGTATCTATACCCATTATGACTCACCGATGCGACATCACTTGCTATTCCATCATGAGATGCTGCAGTTGGTACAGCAATCCAGTCGAGACCAGTATCTCTCGCTAGCAGCTTAGCTGTGTCTAGGCTTCGTCCTCCACCAAATCCGAGTATGATGTCCTTCCCGAGAGCTTTGGAAATTTCTCCCACTTCGTACTCAGAAACCAATAACCAGGTCACTTCGCCACCCATAAAGTCCTCTACAATCTCTCTGTACTCTGCATACAGCAGTTCATCAGTCACGAAAATCGGCCGTTCGTAGTCTTCCAAGAAGTCGTCCACCTTACTTAGAGCCCCTTTTCTAATAACTATGAACTGGGGATCTACAATGGACATGTCAACAACTCCAAAGTGGTGGCTGTTCCTCCCTTGTTAAGCTCTTCTGTTGAGCGCCTAATTTCAGTATGACTTGGCCTCTCTCAGTAGCCTTAAGTATCGCATCGACCCGCCCCGGGCAGCAGTTAGTGTTACCTGGGAAATACATCAGCTGATATGTTTGCTATCTAACAGCTGACGTGATGACCATTCAAGTTGGGAGTCTAGAAACATGACCCGATACGTCAAGGTCGCCCTGATGGGCTCTGGTTACGCGGGTAAATCCACCCTCATCAAGCTTCTAACTGATAGCAAAAAGAAGCTACAGGTGAATTATCAGCCTACAGCAGGGATGGACTGCGGAACCATTACTCTTGATAGCACTACCAAGGTCTCATTAGTCGAGATGGGTGGCCAGTCTCATTTCGAGTTCATGTGGGCTGATTTGATGAGGGGTAGCAAAATGGTAGTTTTGGTCACTGAAAGCAATCCCAAGGCTGTTCTCAAAACCCGTCAACTTCTTCATAAATACAAGGACAAGTTCAATGGAGCTCGAGTGATTGCGATAGCCAATAAGCAGGATGTTGAAGGGTCCATGAAGCCCGAGTCTGTACAGGATTTACTTGGAGTCCCAACCTATGGGATGGTGGCGATTGATCCTAAGCAACGCCTTCATGGTTACAAACTAATAATCAATGGTCTAAGAGACCTGCTTCGTGTGGCTGCATAGATTCTTCTGGGTTTTTAGAGTGTTTTAACGCTCTGGGATTGAAGTCCTAAGGTAATGCTTTTATACAGACCATCGTGTGATGAAATCGCCCAGGGCACGGGCGAGAGAGCTATCAGGCATTGCCTTGTAGCGAGTCCGTCCGGGATAATGTGTTTTGGGTGAACACCTCCACGGTCAGGTGAGCCAATGGATATAATGATTATACACCGGCAAGATGATGTTATTCACTTTCTTGTGGAAGGCATCGATGTTGCCTTTGCAAACGCACTTCGGAGAACTATGCTTACCCGCGTGCCTGCAATGGCAATTGATGAGGTGCTTGTGCTTGAGAATACCAGTGTCATGTACGATGAAATTCTCGCTCACAGGCTTGGTCTAATACCTCTAATCACTGATCTAGAGAGCTATAATCTCCCTCAGGACTGTGACTGTGAGGGAAAGGGTTGTAGTCTATGCCAGTGCACACTCACCCTCGAGAAGGAGTCCGGTAGCGAAGATGTAGTTGTTTACTCAGGCGATCTTGTGTCACAAGACCCCAAAGTGAACCCCTCGACTGGAGAAATACCGCTTGTCAAGCTCGCACCGAATCAGAGGCTCATTATCGAGGCTTACGCACGTCTAGGAACTGGTCTTGAGAATGCCAAGTTTCAGCCAGTTTCTACTGTGGCATACAAGTACGTACCAATAGTAGAAGTTGACAAGGACAAATGTACAAAGTGTGAGGCATGTGTGGAGGTCTGCCCGAAGAAGATTTTCGTAATCGACAAGGACACACTGGCAACCCAGAACACCTTGGACTGTACCATGTGTGAGTTATGTGTTCAGGAATGCGAACCAGGGGCAATTACGATAGGGTCTAAGAACGACGCCTTTCTTTTCAAAGTCGAGTCATCCGGCGCGCTAGCTCCAGAGGCAATCGTGGAGAATGCAGCAGACACACTGAAGAAAAGAATCAGAGTTTCTCTCGACTTTGTTGGCAAATTATGAGGTGAATACAATTGGTAAAATCAGGACCAACTGACCCCAATACTCGTGCACTCATTAATGCACTGAGGAAGACATCTAGCAAACACAATGCAAAGGTCTGGAAGCGGGTCGCAGAGCTAGTGTCACGCCCAGCCAGAAAGCGAGCTACAGTCAATATTGGAAAAATAGGACGCCACACACAGGCTGGAGACGTGGTAGTGGTCCCAGGAAAAGTCCTGGGCTCTGGTATCCTGCCCCACAAAGTGACAGTAGCAGCACTGAACGCCTCTGCTTCAGCCCGATCCGTGATTGTTGGAGCAGGAGGCTCATTAATCACTATTGATGAACTGCTGACCAAAGTCCCAAAGGGGAAGGGAGTGACAATTATCATTTAGGTGGTTTCAATGAGCGAGAAAGAAGTAAAGGTCTACGATGCCGAGAATATGGTCATTGGACGATTGGCCTCCAAGGTAGCGAAGGCTGCACTCCTCGGTGATAGAGTGGCTATTGTGAACGCGGAGAAAGCTATAATCACAGGTGACAAGTATACGGTCATTGAAGCCTACAAAGAGAAGTTCAATATTCGTACCTCCTATAATCCACGAAAGGGACCATTCCATCATCGTCGTCCAGACAAGATGGTCCGGAGGATTATTCGAGGCATGTTACCATGGCCCACCCCTCGTGGGAAAGCGGCCTACAAGAGAGTGCAGTGTTTCATTGGCATTCCAGATAAGTATGCGGAATCAGAGAAGATTGTACTCGAAGGTTCTAAGTACAAGAGCCTCCGACAGAAATACATCACGATAGCAAACCTGAGCCATGAACTCGGATGGAGAAACCCGGAGGTCGTATGAAATGGCAATTAGAGTGGTCGTTTCAACTGGAAAGAGGAAGACGTCGCTGGCAAAAGCCACCATCAAGAATGGTAGTGGACGGATTAGAATTAATGGAAGACCTCTTGAGATACACCAGCCCGAGGTCGCAAAGATGAGAATCATGGAACCCCTGATTCTCTTCGGTGATGGTTGGACGAAATATGACATCAGAGTGCGTGTTCGTGGCGGAGGCGTCATGAGCCAAGCCGATGCGGTACGAATGTCTATTGCAACTGGCCTGTTCCGCATGAGCCAAGACTATGAGGCACGCTCTCGAATGCTGGAGCATGACAGGACTATGCTGGTCGGCGATCCCCGACGTACAGAGCCAAAGAAGTTTGGTGGGCCTTCAGCACGCTCCCGATATCAGAAGTCTTACAGGTGAGGCATGAATATGATAATCCCAATTCGTTGTTTTACGTGTGGAAAACTAGTAGCTGACAAGTTTGATCAGTTCAAGCGTCAAGTTCGCCAAGGAGAAGACCCAGCAGTAGTCCTAGATAACTTGGGTCTTCACAGGTATTGCTGCAGGAGAATGCTGTTGTCGCATATCGATATTATTGATAGCTTCATGGCATTTGCTACAACAGAGGTTGTGGAGGGTAAATAGCAGTGAGTGAAACAGAGATTCCAGAGGCTGAGCTACTGACTCCTATGGACAAGTACCTAGCTGCAGGTTGTCACATAGGAACCCAGGTAAAGACCCAAGACATGGATCCCTTTGTCTATCGACAGCGTCCAATCGGACTCTACGTCCTAGATGTTAGAAAGACTGATGAGCGAATCAGAACTGCGGGCAAGTTCATCGCACGCTTTGATGCCTCAAAGATAGTTGTGGTGTCTGGTCGTGTTTACGGAAAACGTCCTGTAGAAACTTTTGCTTATTACATGGGGGCAAATGCCTTCACTGAACGCTTTGTGCCAGGCACCCTCACAAATCCCAACATCGCTGGTCCAAGGGTCTATGTAGAGCCTGAACTCGTCATTCTTACAGATCCTCGTACTGATCAACAGGCTCTTTCTGAGGCCGCAAGGATTGGCGTCCCGGTAATCGCACTGTGTGACACTGACAATCAAACAACCAATGTAGACCTCGTGATTCCTTCCAATAACAGAGGTCGTAAAGCACTGGCGCTTGTCTATTTCTTACTCACACGACAGGTGTTGCGAGAACGCGGCACACTCACAGAAGAGGAAGAAACCGCCTTCACAGCTGAGGACTTCGAGCCTCAGGTGCAACGCTTTTAGGATTCATGAATGGAGACGATGCCACGGTCGGCGTCGACCTCCACTCTTTGTCCTGTCTTTATTTTTTCAATCTCAATACCGTCCACAGTTGGTATCTCTGAGATTATACTACCAACAGCGATGACTGGATCGGTTTCTTTGTTGATTATTGCTGCAGGGGCTTTCTCTGCTTTCTTTAATGCATACAAGACGTATGAACCAACGGTCGATCCCTTACCGCTCGGCATGACCAGTATCCTTCCAGCCACTGACTTGCCTTCCAATGGATGGTCTTTTTCTACAACTTCCCCTGTTTCCGGATCAACGCCTCCGTAGAAGCTAATATCAACAGTTGTCACTAACGCATCGCCTTCGGCTTTGCCCTTGTAGATCTTGCGTCCTTGAAACTCAGTCATACAAGCGCCTCCTTGATACATTCATCCACAGTTCGAATCTTGATGTCGAACTTGTTCTTTCCTCTTGCGTAGTAACATGCTTTTGCAGAGTCAGTCATAAGTCCCTTGAAACGTCCTTCAAGTGGAGCCACAGCGCAACAGGCATCACTCACCAAATAAGCTCCAGCTTTCTCTATTTTGTCATAATACCCCATCTTGATGGCCATATCCTTCGTTGGCTTTGCCGTAGTAATCCAGACGGTCTTCCCCTCTGTAACCTGCTTTCCATCCAACATGTCTGCAATCTTGGCTATGTCATTGATGCTTGCATGGGGACATCCAACACTGATGAAGTCGATTTCTGCAGCGTCATCATCAAGTTCTTGTCGAGCTTGGTCAAGATTTTCTTGAGTGACAATCTCGGTGATTTCCGGCACTCTGGTCCGGTTTGGAGTGATTCCTTCCATGTGGAACAGAGCCACGCCTCCGTAGGTTGCAATAGATGCACAGAAAGACCTCAGTTGGCCGGTTGTTGCTTGCGGTACCCCTGTGATATACGGAATTTTCTTACCCGTACGGTCTCCAATCACCTTTCCTAGGAGTCCAAAATCGTCAGTGTTATGCAAACCAGTCTGAATCTCATAGCCCACCTGTGCCATTCGATTCTTCTCAAGATGGAATCCGTATTCTGCAGTCTTTCCAGTAAGGGAAGAGGCCAAGGCACTAGGTCCTCCCTCCCTGTTAGTCAATGCACCAATCACAGAGTTGGAGAAACAGACAGCAGAGGATTCTGCCCAAGCAATATGTTCACCGTAGTGCGGGAGATTTCCTATCAGATATGGGGTACAAGTACAGGTGGTCACTACTCCCATCCTAGCAAAGGCATCAACTACTCTCTGTTGATTCTCCGCAAAATCCGCGCTGATTCCATGTTTCTTCCACTCCAGCATGTCCATTCCAGCTGGGTTTAGTGTGGTCAAGACCCGAGCCTGCCCGTCCTCAGCCATCTCTGAGAGATACTCCAGCCCCGCCTCTCCAAGATTGTGATATGAAACACCTGCGATCTGGACGCTTGTGACAGGAATCAGACGTTCAGCCCCGTAAATCTCTCCCAATGTCGTGATAATCTCCATTGCCTTCCGAATGGCCTTTCCATGTTTTCCCTCAAGCATCTCTTTCTCTTCAGCAGTGAGTTTGAGTCCCATTTCATTCACCCAAGAACTTCTTCAGATCGACCTCTGGAAAATCAGCCTTGTCAAAGCTCTTTCCTTTGGTGTCCAGGGCTTTGGTGCAGTCAAAGCCAATCTTAGTGGTCATCTTCGTACCAGGCTCTGCACTTGGGTCTAACGAGCTGCCAGGTTCTGGATCCTTGATTAGAAGGTCGACATCACCTTGGAATCTGGTTGCCATAGCCCATTCCCTCTCTTCCTCATTGTAGATATCTATGTCCTCATCATAGACCCAAACGTGCTTAGCACTCCTATGACCTTCAAATGCCCCCTCAATAGCCTTCAATCCATCATCTTCGTGTTCTTTTCTAACCTGAATGGCAATGTGGAGCCAACTCGACCCTCCGGGAGTAATGTTGACATCTAGGACTTTGACACCTTTCTCCTTGACGCTCCTGAAGACCGTAGGTTCTCTGGGCATTCCCATCAGTACCTTGTGTTCGGAGCGACCTGGCAACAGACCTTGCCATATAGCGGTCTTGCGGTGCGTTATCTTCTTGACCTCGAAGATGGGCTCTTGACGAACTACATCAACAGTTTCTGTCAAATCAATAAAGGGTCCTTCATCATGTTTCTCCTCTAATACCACCCTTCCTTCAAAGACAAACTCACAGTCTGCAGGTATCATCAAGTCTACTGTCTTTGCTTTTACGACTTTGATAGGTTTGAGGGCATTGGCAATCTCAAGCTCATTGACTCCGGTTTTTACAGAGGTAGCACCAGCTACAAGCACCTCTGCAGTGTTCCCAATACAGTATGCTACATCAACTTCGCCATTCCGTTCGAGAAACTTGTGAAAA
This sequence comes from Candidatus Thorarchaeota archaeon, assembly GCA_016839605.1. GTDB lineage: Archaea > Asgardarchaeota > Thorarchaeia > Thorarchaeales > Thorarchaeaceae > SMTZ1-83. The sequence goes on from JAEOTX010000022.1 coordinate 14,292, forward strand.
TCGCGACCTCGGACCACTCTTGTGACCATCTTTTCCTTGCTGATTTGCATTGCTCGATGGAAATCTAGATTCTGTCCATATTCAGAGTCTGCAGATACGACTACACCTGATGATATGTAGGGGCCACCATCGATCACATTATGCAGAAGAATTGGATACTTGTCAAGATCAACTCCGTTAACAACAACCTCCTGACAAGCCGCTTTCTCAACCACATCTGGAGGGCTACGATTCTCAATCGAGGCGGTAAGAGTGGGGATTATTTCAGGTGTCTTAATTCCAAAATAGTCTGCAATCTGCCCTTTTGTACAGAATAGGTTCCCCGCCACTCTGAAATCAACCTCTTTGACACTCTCGAACAAAACTGGTTCGGGCTCAAGACTCTTGAGTACTCCAGCAATCTCCAGGTTTTTCGAGATGGTCTTGTGAACTGTTGTGAGTTTTCCTTCTTTTGCTAGATTCTGTATATGCTTTTCAAGTATCATCCAAACACCTCAGTCAAAGTCCGAATGTTGTATTGTAGACAAAAGGCGACCCACCCTTTTCTAGCGCATCTGCAATCTGTTTTTGAGTATCTACATCTGGGGACAAGGCCATCATATTTCCGCCACGACCAGTTCCTGTCATCTTGGCACCAAGTGCTCCATTCTCCAGAGCGATATCAACCATTTCATCAAGTTCACTACATGATACTGTAAGTTCCTGTAAGAGAGAATGATTTTGATTCATAAACTCTCCAACTCGCACGAGATCGAATTTCAACAGAGATTCTCTTGCGTCTGTGACGAGCTCATGATACTTGTTAGCTAGTCTATCAAACCATTTGGAATCAGATTCCTTCTTCGCTCTTACGTCGCCAACAACCTCTGTAGTACTAGCAGTGAGACCAGTAGCTGCTATGGTGAGATTTGCAGCATCCTTGAGTTTGAGAGTTTCAAACTTTGGTGGCCCTCCTGTCAAGTCTCTTACAAACCAGACTAAGCCGCCAAAGGTTGAAGCTGTGTTGTCAATTCCTGAAGGGGTGCCATGTGACCCTTTCTCGCCTTCGTATGCAATCGCGTTTATCTTATCATCATCAAATCCGAGCCTAAATTCGTCATCAAGTGCTCGGGCAAGTGACACACAAATTGCGGCACTCGCACCATATCCTGAAGCACATACCAAGTCCCCTTCATATTCAATATGGATTCCCATATCACTGAGGTCTATTCCTGCGGCATCGAGCACATTGTTGATTGAAACGACCTGTTCATCTTTCTTCTTTGCTTTGTAGCCTGGAACCTCAAGTCTTCTGTCATCAACTGTCCATCCACGACTCTTCGACCGACTCACATATGCGACAGTCTTAGAGGATATTCCAGCGGCCAATGCTGGAAGTCCATAGACCACAAAATGTTCTCCGAATAAGATGCTCTTGCCGAATCCTATGCCTTCGCCCATTCTCTCACACTCAGTCCCTGAGATTTGCAGTCGGAAGGCATATCGCCACTTTTGAACTCTTCCTTAGTCACTAATCAAACTATGACTGGATTGTTTCGTGCGTAAGACTCTTGTTAACCATTGAAAATGAAAAAGTTAGCATGAAAGTACTGGATCTCTTTTCAGGTGCAGGTGGGTTCTCATCTGGCTTTGCAAGCACAAGTGATACCCATCTTGCTGTTGATGTTGATCCAATTGCATTAGAAACATACTCTCTGAATTATCCTGGGACCAGGAATCTCCAAAGGGACATTGGAAGTCTTCACTCGATTGAATTGGAACGTGAACTAGGTGGTGCTCCGGACATCATCATGGCTTCTCCCCCATGTGAGGAGTTTAGTCAAGCCAATCCAGACAGTGCAACACCAGCTGCTGAGAGAATATACGGAGCCGGCACTGCACATCTTGTACTTGACACAATCAGGATAATTGGGGACTTATCTCCTAAGGTGTTTCTTATTGAAAACGTGGCTGCGCTCATAAAGGCTGGAGGTAAAGAGATAGTTCGTCGGGAGCTAGAAAGAGTCGGAATCGATGATGTGTGGTTTAACCTAGTACGAGCACATCAACATGGTAATCCATCCAAACGTCTTCGGTTGTTCATTAGTAATGTGAAACTGAGTCTTCCTCGTGGAGTCCCACCACGGGTGATGGAGGCTATTGGAGACCTTCCCCCATTAGACCAAGATGCACTCTTTACTCCAGATAGAGAAGTTCCGAACCACGTGCGCCATTCAGTGACCGAGGACAAGCTGAAACAAATCAGAAGAACTCGCTGGCGCCATGGCGCTAAACGTTTCCGAGTTGGCAAGAAGAGAAGTCTGCCTAATTGGGTGCGTTTGACTCCTGATCAGATAGCAACCTCCATTATTGGTTTGTCTCGTTACATTCACCCGTTTGAGCACAGACTTCTCACAGTTCGTGAACACGCAAGACTCATGAGCTATCCCGATTCATTCGTTTTCACGGGTCCAAAAGACAGCCAATACAATCAAGTTGGAGAGAGTGTTCCACCGCTGATATCGCATCTCATTGCAGAGGAGGTCCAAAAATATCTTGAGTGATACAATGAAAAACGTCTATGTTGTGCTTCACAATGTTCATGCTGTAAGCAAGGTGATGGAGACCGCCCAAGTGGTCTATGGACTAGGTTTTCCTAACTTTGTAGTATCGAAGGCCGAAGGGTCCGCAGCTCAGACTGGAGTGCCTGAATCAAACCGCCTTGCCATGAAAATGAAGGGGAGTTTTGCAGTCTTACCAGACCTTCGTGACGTCCTTGAGATGCTGGATGTTGATAAGCCGATAATGATTACATCTCCAGTCCTTGTCAAGGACCGTGTGAACGTAGACGAAATGGCGAAGAGAATAAGGGATGGAGAACGAATTGTGATTGTTCTCTCTGGTAGTAACAGCTCCTTTTCACGAAAGGAGATGGATATGGGGGAGTGTGTAAGCCTAGAGGCAAGAGTCGATATTGGTCCTGGAGGATCTGCAGCCATAGTGCTCCATGGAATAGTTGGGACACTAGTCTAGTCCGTCGATTTTGAAAATGAAATGGTGGGCCGGACGAGATTTGGAAGAAACTGTATAACTTCCCTATTCTTTGGTATGTACTATTACAAGATTGTCTTGAATCAGAGATACGTCTTTTCCCATAAAATCAACTATATTGACGAAATGACATGGTAGACCTCGCGCAGTCAAGAAATCAGGGCCATTCATTATCTGGAAATGAAGGTGTGGTCCAGCTGAGTGTCCCGCATTCCCGACCTTCCCTATGACATGTCCCTGTTTGACTTTATCTCCCTTCTTTACTGTGGCACTACCTGTAGATAAATGCGCATAGATAGAGTATTCATCATTAGGGTGTTTGATTATGATATAGTTACCCAATACAATAGCATGCCATCCATACTTTTTCTTTATCTCTTCCTGTTTCTCTGGTGGAAATGTGTCCGGAGCTATGGGATTCTCTGGTGCCTTATCAAAGACGTCTATGATCTCACCATCATACACGGCGCATATGTCCTTCCTGTATGTCTTGAAATCTTCATTCTTGGTCTTAACCATATGAGGAAATGTCAAATCATCATTGAGGTAGACAAAATCCATTCCAAACTCCTGTGAATGTGCCAGTCTATGACTGTTAATTGTAATATCCCAGTTCCCCCATACAAGACACGCTCCTTTCAATGGAAAGATATACTCATTCTTAGAAGAATACTCCCTGATTGGAACAGATATAGAACTTGTCTTGACCTCTCCGTTCATCTCAAATACTACTGTAATTTCCATCTCGTCAACAGGGTCTGAGAGACATGCTTTGAACGTCTTTCCCCAAAGTCCAGTTTCATCAAGAGGGTCTAACTCCATCTTATCAGTCAATTTCCCAAAGTCCCAAAAAGGTTCTTCTCCAAACATATTTTTGAACTCGATTATTCTTTCCTTTTCTTCTTCTGGATTCGATTTTACTGTTCCAATGAACTCACCGATTTTTGACAACTTCTCTGCACGAATTGCGAGCATCTCTTTTGGAAAAGAAATGATTTGTTGCACATTTCCATCAGACTTGAGAGAAAACCTGAGTTCTTGAATTGATATTTTCTCTTCGGATATGTTCCTAATTCTCAGTGCACGAAGAAGAAAGATATCCTCTGGTTTTCCCCCGCCCAATACTGAGCTTGTTATACTGTTCCTTGGGGTCTTAATCAAGAAATTTCTTGGTAGATATGACATCTCAATCATAAATATCACCACAAATGTAACCTTATCCATATGTTCTCCTAAAGAACGTAGCAAGGATTTTCCTATCATTGTTTAAAGTAATTCCCTGTCTCGTCCTTCTACACTTCAGCAGAAACAGTGTATCTCTTTCAAAAAGAAGTGGTGGGCCGGACGAGATTTGAACTCGCGATCCCTTGGATCCGAACCAAGAATCATACCAAGCTAGACCACCGACCCATGGCTGAGTCAATCCTCAGAGTGAATCATTTAATCATTTCGTTGAACTTCTTTCTTAGCGACTCTACAGTTCCAAGATACACTCCTGATATACTGTAAACTTCCGATTCAAGTAAGTATGCACACTTATTTTCGAAAATGGGTCCATGAAGCTCATTCTTTGAGGAGTTTACTTGTAGTCCTGCAAACATTTTGTTGAAGCTTGGTAATGTAATCAGCGTACTAGTCTTGTCATCGGGATTCTCCAAGACTCCGATTTCCCGGCGCACACAGTTCTTGTCAAGATTTGACTTTAGTACGACGGGTATTACTCCCACATATCGCCGTCTATCTGGTCTATTCAAATCTGGTGCATCGACCGTTCTGACATTGCGAAGTGTAGGATGATTGTGCCCAATCACTAGAATTTCAGTGTCTAATAGGTCCGGAGCAGGCCAAGCATGACCATGAACTAACCCCACCTTTTCCTCCTCGCCAATTACAATCCCATGCACATCCACCAATGTAATCTTTCTTGGCAGGAGTGGAAGTAGGTTCCCATCATGATTCCCTGGAACAACATAGGTTGGAGAAAGGTCTGCGAGTGCAGACATAAACTCTGGAATAAGGCTCCAGTTAAAGTGATTATGCGCAGTAATTGTGTGCTTGACATCTCCTACAATGTAAATCTCTGAAATAGAATGCTTTTCAAGAAGTGCTGATATCCTCTCCAGCATCTCATTGTGTTGTGAAGGGAACGAAACTCCTTTTGTTTCATATAATTCGTGCTCATATCCGAGATGAAGGTCGGATAACACTAGAACTGTCTTATTATCAGTCAGAATTACCAATGCACGGTCTTCAAAGACGGTTTCCATTGCAATGAAACCTCAATAATACAACATTTTAACCTGAGCGTATAGACTTCTGATTGACATGGCTCTCCCTCCAAACGAAGTCAAACGCCTCTCCAAGGAAGAACTGACCCAGAGTGACATAGAGTTCTTCCGTGACAGATATGACAAAAGGTTCATTCGGGCTCTCAGAGCGGTCGAGGAGGGTAGAGCTATCAAATTTAGCTTTCAGCCAAGTGGAACCACAAAATGGGTTGTGCGTGGACAAAGACGTGAATATCTAATTGTTCCTCAAGTCTTTTGCACATGTCGCAGTTTCTATCATTCAGTGGTAATAGATCGGGAAATCAGTATGTGCTATCATCTTCTAGCTCAACGGATTGCTGAGATTCGTAATCAATACCAATCAATCGAATCGACCGATGCAGAGAGGCGGAAAATGAGTGCCGAACTACGGCGAACCGACTGAGTCCTGAGGATACAATCTTCGAACTGAGGATAACTTTTTAACACGGCCCAGAGTTTGCCACGCTGACTGAGCCAAAGGTCGGATACGCTCATGCCACGTTACAGAAGAGCATCAAGCATAATCTCAGCAGTAATCGCAGTAATGATTCTTCTATCCTGCTTTCAAGTCACAGTGAGTGCACAGGCTGACCTAGATCCTATTGTTGTGCTTTATGACTCAGAGCACGAACCTCAGTTCTTAGCCGATAATGAGGAAGATGGACTCAAACTTATGCTTGACATGGTAAATGCATCTACAAGGTACATTGTCAAGGTAAACACCGACCCAATTCGTAATAACACGCTGAGCAATGTCGATGTCCTGATAATCGCCAGTCCAGATCAGAATGATGAGTTTACTTCATCAGAGGTGACTGCCATAGATGCAATGATGAACAATGGCAGCTCACTACTACTAATGGGCGATCCATCTATTGGACCGAACTCGACATACTGGTCTGCCCCTCAATTTCAGGACCTAGGTGAAACGATCGCGCTGAACCGACTCCTTGATTCCCTGAACATCACTGGGCCAAGGTTCAGTGTCAACTATAGTGCATCTGCTGACACGTATTGGGGTGATGCAATGTTTGACCTTAACATGACATTGAATGAAACCTCTCCTTGGGTCCTTAGCCTAGATTCCAGCACATGGGATTCATCACATCCCATCTTCAGGAACATCAATGAGCTTATTCTGATGACATCCACACTGAAACCACTTCCTTTGGTCAGCTCAATTGCAGCTGGCTACGAAACATCGTTTGCACAATACAAATCGTCTATCAATTCAATGGGTGACTACAGCTATCTCAATCAGACCCTATTTGCGGAGAGGCCTCTATCATATTCTGCCATAAACGGGTCACTACCCTCTTGGTTGTCAGCTTTCGAATACAACAAAAGCCGAATAGTCATCTCGGGCTCCACGATAATGTTCACTGGACGTTCACTTGACATTGAGGGCTCGGACAGTCAGTGGTTCTATTCTGCAGATAATTCACGTCTGTTCATGAACATGCTCGATTGGCTGTCAGAAGAATTCGTGGAAGCTCCTGAAGCCATTACTCCTATGCTCATTATCTCGTCAATAGTACTCGTTGTCGGTGTGGTCTTCTATATCATGAAGAAAATCAGATAGCATCACCATTCAGGCAGTTCCAACCCTGATTGCATTAGAATTGCCTCCACAGCATGTTTGAGGTCTGGAATTCCTTGCTTCCTATGGGCTGCTAAAGGTACCACATTTGGCTCAACTTCTGGAAGGGCTTCCCTAAGCTTAAAGATCAGATATTCAAGCTCTGCGGATCGCTCTCGTTTTTTCAGCTTGTCTATCTTATTAGCTGCAACAACAACGTACGGAGCTATTTCAGACAGAAAAGAATAGAATTCCACATCGATTGGAATCTCACCACGCGTTTCCCACCGCTCTACTAGTTTTCTAAAAAGAGAGATGTCAACTATCAAGACTGCAAGAGCAAGACGGTCACTCCACCCCTCGAGCTTCTGTACAATTGTTGTCTTCATCTCCTCAATCCCGGTCTTACTCACTCCAGACATATGCCCAAATCCTGGAATATCTACCAGTGTCACTGGTCCCAAATCAATCATGAGTTCCCATCGTGTACTTCCTGGTTTCTTGCCTACTCTTAACTTTCGGCCAGTCAGTGCCCTAATCGTACTACTCTTCCCAACATTGCTTCTTCCAGCAAAGACCACAAGAGGCGTTTTCAACTCAGTCCCTCCAGAATGGACGTGTCCGTGCATACTCTTTCTCTGCCTTAGCAATTTCCCTTAGAATCGAATGGCGATCTGTAAGACCTGGCTTCAAGATTCTTGCTGCAGTAGTTGCTCCAATACCTCGTCCTGCTAATACTAGTAATGCTCTCTTTCCATAATCCGATACAAGAGTTGCCATCAGCCCTCCAGCCCTGTACTTCTTTTCTTCGGGTTTTGTAAGCGGTTTACCTGCGACTCGTTTGGCAACTATTTTCTTGAAGTCCTTGTCCGTTGGAGGCAGTACTGCAATCATTTTGGATCCGCAGACAGGACATTCGACAATATCGTCCATTGTTGAAACTGTCCGTGTTGAATCCCAGTCACCCTTTGCCATGCATACAAGTCTGAAACGCTTCGCGAGAAGTCGGTCCTCCATCATGGCCAGCACTTCTTCCTCATCGCTAATCTCGCCAATTACCTCAAAACGAGTCTTTTCCTCAACTATGAGTCGTGCTAAATGAGAAGGACTCTCAGTTCTGGCTATATTGATCTCTAGTTCGCCTGAACTGCCCTTTTCAAATATCTCTGCCACACGCTTCTCATCCAGCTTCTCATCTAAGACCTCTCTCATCGCTTCATCAAATACAGGAGACCCTTCATAGGCCTTGACTAATCGTTTCACTGGAACTTCCCTCATCTTGGCATCCCGCCGAATGATGCCCATTCTTCTGCCGACATGTATGAATCGGGATGTAAAGTTCTGAGTAGTCTTGATTGTCTTTCTGAGAATCAAGGAAGCCTGCTCTCCATTGTAGTCTTTCAACACATCAACGATATGTTCAGGCTCGATACGGACACTAGATGTGAACAAAATACGGTATGGGTCTCTTTCGACAGCGACACTTACTCCCATGCGTGTAGTAAGAAGCGCAGCAATCACAAGTCCAAGAGTTTCATTGGTTCTCGTGCCCAGAGGTGCATGAAGGACAAGACCAGTATGGAAGTCTTCTATGATGAACAAGCTCTCTAATGGGAGAACGCCTAGCTCTGCTAGAGATCTCTTTACCTTCTCAATCACATGATTCTGAGCTTCATCACCTAGTCCATATTCTCTTCTCAGCCATTCCTTACCTTCATTCTCATCTCTTTCTGCCAATACATTCCAGACCTTAGCGACTTCTGTTGCCACCTCGTAAGGTACTGGAATCATCTCCCCTATCCATCGAGGAGCTTCTGTATCAATGTCAGTTACAGGGGCACAGAGTACCTCATTCTCTTCGATACTGACAACCTGCCAAGGTCTTCCTCTTATCACAAAGACAGATCCAGTGTCCACATTCTGTGTCACGTAGTCTTCGTCCAAGACACCAATGCTCGAACGAGTGGCCATGTCCAACGCATTGACCTTATGCACATCAGGAATGGTACTCAGATGTTCATAATAGAATACTCGAGTTCTTTTGTTTCGGGTGACTTTGCCATTTTCCTCAGAGGCAAGTTTCTTCTCAGTCATGAAATCCAAGATACGGTCGAGATCCTCAGAGCTTAAGCGATGGTAAGGAAATGCAAGTGAGAGGACGCTCAACAGATTCGAATGTTCAATCTCCGATGTGTCAAGTAGAAGCCCACAGATCTGATGACACAATACATCCCATGGCATCAGTGGAATCTCTGCCCTTTCAACCTTATTCACGAGAGCACGCCTAAGAATCACACCTGATTCGGTTATGTCATCCAAATTCGCTGTTGCCAGAATGACTCCTTCTGCAGTCCTACCAATCCCATGACCTGCGCGTCCAGTACGTTGTAATGCCCTTGACACCTCACGCGGGCTACTGTACTGGATTACGAGGTCAGCCTGGCCTATATCAATTCCAAGCTCGAGACTAGAGGTAGCAATGATGGCCTTGGAAACACCATTCTTCAGCCTCTCTTCCGCTGAAATCCGTACGTCCTTTGAAAGAGAGCCATGATGCACATCGAACTTGTATGGCGGCTTACTCGCCATCATTTTAGCCCCAAGTGTTTCAGCAAAGGAACGTGTGTTTGTGAAGATTATAGTTGATTCATGTGTGCTGACCAGGTTGACAATTCTATCAAGTCGAGCTGCTGAGTGTGGAGGATATACCAATTTTCTTGCCAGTTTTCTGTGTTGGGGGCTTGGAACTGGTGCCTCTACTCTTAGGCTCATCCTTCGTGAATCATAACCCGCCCAGATTGTCTTCACAGTCCGAGCCGATCCCCCAAGAAACTTTGCGACTTCTCCAGTATTGCCAACTGTAGCTGAGAGGCCCACACGTTGAATCGGGCCGTCAACAAGATGTTCTAATCGCTCGAGTCCCAAGCTAAGCTGAGTCCCCCGTTTACTATCGGCAAGCTCATGAATCTCATCAACAACCACCGCGAAGACGGTCTTTAGGTGATACCTTAGACGTTTTCCAGGGAGAATCGCTTGAAGTGTTTCTGGAGTTGTTATCAGCAAGTTAGGCGGTTTCAAGGCTTGTTTTCTGCGTTGGTATTGGGTTGTGTCACCATGACGTACAGCCACAGTCAGTCCAAGATGCTCACACAGATCCTCGATTCTCTTGAACACATCACGATTGAGAGCTCTCAACGGTGTGATATAGAGTATGTAGAACCCGAAGAGCTCACGTTGACTCTTCAGCTTTTGGAGCCTGTCCAATAGTGGCAAGACTGCAGCTTCAGTCTTTCCGCTTCCAGTAGGAGATAGAAGAAGTGCATTCTGTTTCTCACTCATAATAACTGGAATGGCCTTTTCCTGAATAGGAGTGGCTGACGCAATGCCCTGATGTACTAGGAAATCAACGATATTCCTACTAAGGTGTGAGAACGCACTCATGCAGAAGTCATCCTTCTCACTAGATGTTGCATTTCGTTGATTAATATGCGCAAATCTGTTCGGAGTGTCACTTCCGCTTCTTCCATTTCGCGCTCAAGATTCTGAATAATGTCCTCAAGAGAATGACCATGACCAGCTAGCCCTTCGACTATGGCCCTCACAGAGTCCAGATTTGCCATATGTCCCGCTGAGTTTTCAAAAGCGCGAAGAAGTATGTCATCAGAACTCATCTTGAGTAGCCTCCGCTACTCCTTAGGCCTATTCGTCTTCTTCCTCTCCCCAGACAGCATAGGCTAGGATCATCATTAGGGCGACAATACCCATCGTAACTAGAATAAGGAACATAATTGACTCGATGAGTATGGTTGTCTGCATAGGAATCCCGCGTTCTCGGATTTACTCCGCTTATAACCATTGCTGATTATTGGTCTTTGTACTAAGTAACCTCGGCCTTCCTACTCTCGTAGAACTTGTCGATGAATGCGCCATAGATATCAACAGCTTCTGTCAAGGGGTTAACCTCATCAATAGACATCTCAAGTCCACATGAGCCACACTTGACACTAGCGAAGCCATTGTTACGATACAGTTCAATCTTGATTGAAGTGTTTCCACAGTCAGGACATGGATATACATCTGGTATACGCTTCTGAGGACGCCGTCGCACTTTTTGTCTTCGTCTTCTTCCCATGATGATTCACCTCTACCTATGTCCCACAAAAGGGGGAAAGAGCCCAATAGAAGTAGAGCGGGCTGCACCTTACTGGAATTCATTTAAGCCTTATGATGCCTCAAAACCAACCCACCAAAGCAAAGCGTTCTTATTGGCAACTGGTACGCAGCTGAACACGATGTCAGACCTCTCTCGAAACGCACAATGCGTATTGAAGATTCTTCAGAATGCCACAGATCCGCTCACGACAGCTGAGATTCTTGAGATTGCACGTAGTGATGAATATGGAGATATATGTCAGGACTGTGCTGGCGGTGACACATTTGTTATCGCAGCGCGGCAGCTTGTAGACGTGGGTTTCATTACAAGGAAGCTTGGGAAGGGAGGGTATCGTTGGCAAATGGCTAGGGGTGAATGATTAGCATGTTAGAAGTAAGAGATGATTTTCCAGTTCTGAACCGCAAGATCAATGGCAGACCCCTTGTGTATCTTGACAGCGCCTGCATGGCCCTAAAGCCTAGGCAAGTAGTTGCAGCCATGAACGAGTACTATGAACAATATCCAGCCTGTGGAGGGCGTAGTATCCATAAGCTTGGGGAGGAGGCGTCCAACGCTTATACTGCCTCTCGCGAGAAGTTCGCACGCTTTCTCAATGCCACAGAAATCGAGGAATGCATCTGGACACGAAACGCAACAGAGTCACTAAACATTGTCGCGGCTTGTGTAGACTTACCCAAGGACGCCAAGATTGTGACATCCACACTAGAACATCATAGCGGATCACTCCCATTTGTGGAACGTGCTCGAAGAGATGGTCTGAAGATTGAGGTAGTCAAGGCCAAGCAGGATGGGACTTTTGACATCGAGGACTGGAAACAGGTGATTGATCGCAAGACGAAGCTGGTTTCTATCGTACATTCATCAAATGTTACAGGAACAGTCGCTCCATTAGGGGAGATCATTGAGATTGCTCATGACCGTGGTGCCTTGGTCATGTCTGACGATGCACAATACGCTCCACATCATCCACTAGATGTTCAGGAGTCAGATGTTGACTTTTCAGCGATATCAGTCCACAAGATGTGTGGTCCTACTGGTATGGGTGTTCTTTACGGAAAACTAGACCTTCTCAAGTCGATGGACATGTTTCTTGTGGGAGGCGACACAGTTTCAGATGTTCGCTATGAGAATGGGAAGATAATCCCTGAGTATCTTCCGCCCCCTGAGAAGTTCGAGGCAGGTCTCCAGAACTATGCTGGTGCCATAGGTGCTGGTGCTGCTGCAGAGTATCTGACCGGCATAGGAATGGGTGAAATTGAAAAACATGAACGTGCTCTCCTTAACATAGCTTTGAAAGACCTGAAGAACTCAAAGCACATCAGAATCCTAGGCACTGACGACATCGACATGAAGACCGGTCTTGTAACCTTCAGTCTCGACACCGTGGAGGCAGCACATGATGTAGCTGCATTCCTGAATGATGAATACAGCGTCATGGTCCGTTCAGGTTGGCATTGCGCTGGGCCTTTTCACTATCAGATGGGAATCAAACCTTCAGTGGGAACTGTACGAGCTAGTTTCTATCTCTACAATAATACAGATGATGTGAAGACCTTCCTTGAGGGAATGCATGCGCTGATTGAGGCGACATCATAGATTAAAACCGAGGGACGACTGACACTCAGCTCATCAGTCCGTTAATGGCCTCTCTCATACGCTTGCTCTCTTCCACAGGATCGGGGAATGTGATGCTACTTGCAGTAATGTCCAAGGAGTCCTTGAACTTGGACACGCGGCCTTGGATTGCAACATATCTTCCAAGTGTTCTGTCAGAGTTCTGTTCCAAGGGCTCGAGTCTGTTCCCTGAGTTCGTTATGAGTTCATGAGCTTCCACTGCTGTCATCTGAAGCAGAGACTCACCAGCCTCCCCAAAGAGGGTGGTTCTTATAGAACCTGAACCATCATCGACAGTTATTTTGTATAGCATCCTATACTCAGGTTCTTTCACATCTCCACAGACCGCGCATGTGAATCGCCCCTCTTCTTCCTCCACTTTCTTTCTACAACTTGGGCAAGCCGGATAAATTGGGCTCTTCTGGGAAATTCCCACTACGATTCCACAGACCTCAACGCTTTTTCCCTCACTGCTGTCGTCTATATCTCCAATCAGTACTCTTCCAGCAGGCTGTGTTTTTGGTTGTGATGAAAGCTCGGTCAACTCTAACTGCTCGAGACGGGATCCTTTTGGATTAATCTCGATTTCAGCTCTTCGACCAACATGAACTTCTACACCACCCCTGAATCCTTCCTTTGCGTATGCGTGAGTGACGACAATCACATCACCCTCATCGAGGGCCTTTATTTTGTCCACGTCCTCATTCCAGAATGTAAGCCGAACCTGTGCAGTTTCATCTGCTATGATTATGTTCTGAACTCTTCCCTCTTTTCCATCTCTGTCAAACGTGTTAATCGGGAATACTCTTACCACCTTGCCTTCAACATCAACATCGCGCATTTCAACGGTGATATCTGCAAGCTCCTTCTTACCAATAGGTTCAGGGGCTGACGCAGGTATGGCTGATACTTTCAACTTCTTGAGCTTCGACCCCTTTGGATTGATAGTGATCTCGGCATTACGGCCCATATGAATCTCAACGCCACCTCTATAACCCTCCTTGGCATAGACATGCATGACACTAATTACATTGTCCACTTTGAGGTCCTTGATTTTGTCCACGTCTTCGTTCCAGAATGTCAGTCGAATTTGAGCAGACTCATCTGCTATGATTATGTTCTGAACTCTTCCTTCTTTTCCATCTCTGTCAAACGTGTTAACTGGAAATATCTGAACAACCTTTCCCTCAACATCCAAATCACGCATATCAAGAGTGATGTCTGCAATCTTTTTCTTGCCAACAGGTGAGGAAGCGGTTCCCACAGTTGATTCTACGGCGTCAATCTTGACCTTCAATTCTCTTTCAATCTGTGCTGACCTACCAGCATGAATCTCAATATTGCCGTAGCGTCCTCTCCTTGTGTATCCTCCACGAAGGTTGAAGACTTCTCCCACTTTAGCATCTTCCATCTCTTCAGCCTCCTTATCCCAGAAGACACATCCTGTTTCGCCCGTTTCATCAGCAACAATTAATCTGAGGACCTTGCCTTCGGACTCTCCCTCATCTCTAGAGAATGTGGTCAGTGGAAAGACCTTCTGAATTTTAGCTGTGACAGATATGTTGTACATCTTTTCCTCTAGTAGCTCGCCAATCTTTGTAGATGGTGTTTCGCCAAAATCAATACCCAGGTCTTCAAGCTCGTACTCATCTAGAATCTTTATACCTGACATACGGCCCATATTGATCTCGAGAGCGTCACCCAATCCCTTTTTCACGTAGCCTCCACGTAACTGAATGACATCATCAATCTTGACGATGTCCTCCTCAACAACTCTGGTTATTTCATCCCAGAGTGTGACTCTTATCTCACCGGTTTCATCTGCAACAAAGAGGCTAGCAACTTTTCCCTCGCCTCCATCCTTGCGTGTGAAGGTTCGAACTGGATTCTTACTGACCACTCTTGCAGTCAACGGGATTCTTCCAGTAGATTCAGTTATATCCTCAATCCTGATTCGCGCTTTAGCAGAAACTTGTTGCAGGTCAATACCAAGCTCGCGTGCAATAATCATGGCTGCTGACTCTTCATTAACAACTTCTGGGCCAAGCTCTTGTCTCTTCTCCCCAATCATTTTGAGGACTTCATCTCGTTGATGCTCTGTGTGTTTCAGAATGAGCTCAATCGTTTCTTCAAGTGTGAGCACTTCTATTACCGTCCTGACGACCACTGATGGCGTTTGGTCAACATCACGTACATCGTTTCTGCTTTAAAGCTCACTACTCAAAGACGCCGAGCTAGCTGCCAGTTTTGTCTTGCCGAAAGATAAAAGACGAATACCAATAACCGTGGTCTGACGAACTGTGACCGAATCCGAACACCCAAGCCTTCCAAGCCATAGTGTGAGTTACGAGCAATATTTCGAAGCCCTGAACAAAGAGGTCGAGAAAATCTATGAAATTGCAGAGAAGGCTAGGGCAATGGGATATGATCCTACAACTAGAGTTGAAATCCCTCCAGCTCATGATGTTGCAGCCCGTGTAGAAGCCACTCTCGAAGGCCCTATTGGAGTGGCTAAGCGAATCAGAGAGCTCATTCAAGAGTATGAGACTCGTGAAGAAGTGGCCTTTGCAGTTGCGAGAGAGATTGCAATAGGTGAGCTAGGAGCGATCACAGATAAAGAAAAGGCCGCTGACAAGGCGGTTCGTGTAGCTCTTGCTATCTTGACCGAGAGCATAACAGCTGCACCTATAGAAGGTATCTCAAGGGTTTTGATACGAGGATCTGGTGATGATAGATACCTTGCACTCTACTTGGCCGGTCCAATCCGCGCGGCAGGCGGAACTGAGGCCGCTATGACGGTGTTAGTGGCAGACTATGTGCGGCAGGTCCTTGAACTACCTCCATTTGTGGCAACAGAACGCGAGATTGAGCGTGCTATAGAGGAAGTGGAGCTGTATGCAAGATTTGGCCATCTTCAATATCCTGTTGAACCAGAACTGGTTAGGCTTGCTGCCACCAGACTCCCAATTATGCTGACTGGAGATCCTACTGAGGAATTCGAGGTCACTGGAAGCCGCGATATTGAAAGAATTGGGATTGGAGTCAATCGAGTTCGCGGGGGGGCAGTCCTAGTTCTGAATGATGGAGTCGTAGGTAGGGCTACAAAGCTGGCGAAAATAGTCAATGAGAACTCAATCAAGGGCTGGGAATGGTTGAATGATTTAGCCGCAAAGACATCCAAGGCGGCATCAGCCGAAGCTGAAGACTCTGTAGAGAAGAAGCTTGAGCCCAAGTTTGACTATCTAGCTGACGTCATCGGAGGACGGCCAGTCTTTTCTCATCCATCTAGCATAGGTGGATTCAGGCTGAGGTATGGCAGGTCACGGAACACAGGTCTTGCCGGAGTTGGAGTTCACCCAGCCACTATGTTCATAGTAGATGAATTTCTGGCTCCAGGCACTCATATCAGAACTGAAAGACCTGGCAAGGGGTCAATAGTCACCCCTGTAGACACAATAGAGGGCCCTATTGTCCTGCTGAAGGACAAGTCTGTGAAACAGATTTTCTCGGTCAGTGAGGCGCGAAAACTTCAGGGGCAGATAGAACGCATCCTCTACCTAGGCGACATTCTTGTGGCATTGGGTGAATTTCTAGAGAACAATCATCCATTGGTCCCGTCAGGATACTGTGAAGAATGGTGGTCTCATGACCTTGAAAGGGTCTATTCGGGTCTTGATACTAAGAAGATACAGAAGGCTATCGCCGGTTCTGACGTCACCCCCGAAGATATAGACGCCTTCATTGTGTCACCATTAATCCGAATCCCAAGTCCAGAGGAGGCTATTCTTCTTTCAACCAAATTTGGAATCCCACTCCATCCTAGATACCTGTACCGTTGGTCCTCCCTCACTGTGGAAAACATGCTTGATATCAGGAGCTGGCTACTCACGAAGCACAAGATTGAGCAAAGCTCAGATGGAGAGCGGATGACACTTCCCAACGATCAGAAATACAAGAACATGCTGGAGAAACTAGGAGTCCCTCACTTCCTTACTAATGACCGCAAACGAATCGAGCTTATAGACAGTCCTTTGACTATCTTGTCACAACTGGGTGAGAAGAAGGACACGGCAGTCGGTAGCAATGCATTGGATGCACTAGCATCGTGTGCGAAAGTGCCTTTGAGAGATAAGATGGGCTTTTCCATCGGAGCTAGGATGGGTCGGCCAGAGAAGGCTCAAGAGAGAAAAATGCGACCCCCAGTCCAAGTCCTATTCCCTGTAGGCCGTTCCCTTTCCACCGAACGCAGGATGGTGAAGGTGGCTAAGAGTACAGATCAGACCGCCCGAATCCATGACTACGACCTCGACAATAACAGACCTGCGCCTAGACTTCCAGCTGCTGGTGTCAAACTTGAGCTTGTACACAGAGTCTGTCCCTCGTGTCAGAATGAAACCTTTGAATCACGATGCTATGAATGTGGCAGTCATACTGAGGTACAGAAGTTGTGTTCAAACCCTGATTGCGGTAAGCCAGTAGACCCGATTAGTGGAATGTGCTCATCGCATCCTGGTGCACGGGTGCGAGGCACAAAGGAGAGGCAAGTTGACATTAGAGGCCTTTTGGAGCGTGTGAAAGAAGAGATAGATGAACCTCAAGCATATGACCTTCGGGCTGTTCTAGGTCTTACGAGTGACCTGAAGATTCCTGAATATCTTGGAAAGGGAATTCTTCGAGCTAAACATGATGTTTATTGCTATCGTGATGGGACAGCACGGTTTGATGTCACAGATGCCCCCCTCACCCATTTCAGACCCCGAGAGGTTGGGGTTCCAGTTCATAAGCTACGGGAGCTGGGTTATATCAGTGACCATCAAGGGGCTCCGCTAGTTTCCGACATGCAAATACTTGAGCTCAAGGTTCAGGATTTAATAGTGCCTGAGAACTGTGCTGACTACATGGTTCGCGTCGGACGGTTTGTAGATGACAGTTTGGAGAAAATCTACAAGAAGGATAGATACTATAACTTCAAGGCTCCCGAGGACACAATTGGTCAGCTTGTGATTGGCCTGGCACCACACACATCCGCAGGAATCATTGGAAGAATTGTTGGATTTACAAACGCTAGCGTTTGTTATGCGCATCCATTCTGGCATGCAGCAAAACGCAGAAACTGTGATGGAGATGAAGATGCTATTATCTTGGTCCTTGACGCTCTCATCAACTTCTCCAAGGAGTATCTTCCAGCAGGACGAGGAGGCTTCATGGATGCTCCCCTTGTGCTCTCAGTCATTCTCAATCCCGAAGAGGTTGATGATGAGAGTCACAACATAGAGGTATGCTATCGCTATCCAGCCGAGTTCTATGAGATGGTGGCTGAGGCTCAACATCCCACGGCAGTTAAGCATCTTGTCGATATTGTCGGGTCCCGATTGGGCAAAGAGGAACAATACGAGGGTTTCGGTTTTACTCATGATACATCATCAATTGATGCTGGCCCCCGAAACTCAAGATACAAGACTTTAGGATCCATGGCGGAGAAGCTTGAGGCACAGCTTCACTTGGCTGTTCTTATTGATGCCGTCGATTCGAGGGATGTAGCTGAGAGAGTTCTGTCCCATCATTTCATTCGTGACATTCGGGGGAATCTCCGCGCTTATTCTACACAAAAGATACGATGCCGAAAATGTAACAGGATATATCGCCGAATACCCATGTCCGGAGAATGCAGCTGTGGAGAGGGCTTATTACTCACAGTGAGTCAGAAGAACATCTCAAAGTATCTTGCAGTTGCCGAAAAGATGATGCACGATCATGATCTCAGTCAATATCTCCGTCAACGGATCAAGCTAATTAATGCTGCTCTGGACTCACTCTTTGTATCAGAACAGACCGACCTCACAGACTTCTTTGATGTCTGAACTCACTCTTCATCCAGCGCTAGTTTGAGCAGGTCGCTGTCTTCAATCATACCAATCAAATTGTTTGTCGCGGAGAGTACTGGAGCCTGGTCTATGTCATTCTTTCTGAATATTCTGACACACTCTGGGATTGTGCTTACTTCGTTGACACTGATGATGTTCTGTGTCATCACACCTTTAACAGGCACATTTGGCAGCCTTAGCAGTTTCTTAGTCACTACTAGAAAATCCTTCGAGTCCCAGCTCCACTCGACCGAAGAATCAGTGCCGCTATAGGTCTTGGAAACGTTGTCCTCCACAGAAACTTCCGACAGGCGAATGAAGTCGCTCACCGTAATCATCCCTGTGACCCCTCCTGCTTCGTTCACAAGGACCAGTGCACTCCTGCCTGCCATCTCCATCAGCATATATGCAAGTGGGCAGGGAGTTTCTTCCCAAGCTGCATTAATCTGCGGCCTCATATAATCCCCGACCTTGCTATCTTGATACTTCTTATGCTCCTCTAGGACCGCTCCTAAGATGTCAGGGACAGTCACGAGGCCTACGAGTTCATCATTATCAACAACAGGAAGTCGTCTGAATCCCTTGTCTAACATCAGCTTCACTGCAGTCTTCACCTGAGTCCTAGGTGTGACCGTTTCAGGGTCTCGCACCATCAGCATGGCAAGCTGTGGCTCGTCAGCCTTTCTCAACAGATCACTTCTGGTCACCATTCCTACCAGGGTCTTTGTGCCCTTTTTCACGACAGGGATTCCATTGACCTGTTTCTCTGCCATAATTTGCAGGACATCCTCTCGAGTTCCAGGTACGTAGGCATATACCACATCTGATTGCATGCACTGTGCGACTTTCATGCTGATACCTTCATGGTTGGTTTGTTTTACTCGGGTATTGTAGAAACGGCGTATCATATCATAGGTTCTACTAAACCAATTGACCCTGCGGCAATAACCGAAATAGATAGGGCCGGTAAGCACCTACTCCCTTTGGCTTTAAAATGTAATGGCATGCCAAAGATTGGGTTCCATAGGGGTCACCAAGGATTCTTCTTGAATCCCAAGAGGTAACCCAATGCGTTACTCACCCAATGAATGACCAACGTAGTGATAACGAGTATCACAGCATAGATTCCTTCTGGCTGAAGAAGTGGATATGCAAAAAGAAGTGCCATGATTATGAATCCTAGCTGGTCAAGTATAGGCGAGGGACCTCCACTCTGCACTTTGACTCTTCTCTTCAAAAAGGAACCAATGAGGTCTCCAGCTAGTGCCCCAACAGAGAGAAGGAAGCCTGTAGATACGGTCATGAACAGGACATACTCCATGCTTGGAGTCACAACGACAAATTCTGCCAGAATGGGCATCAAATATGGGGCCAGAATATGCTGTCCCAATCCTGTCAGAGTGCCAAAGAACACTCCAACAATGAAGCCTCGTATTGTCTTACCGTCGCCAAGGACTCTGTGACCATCTCGCATGAACTTGCCACCATCTACTGGCCTACCACCTCCAAATATCACTGGAGTTGCATTGGCAATCCAAGCTGGTAATCCCAACCACACTGATAGTTCAAGCAGAGCTAGTGCTTCATACATCTGGCGTGACTCCTATAGAAATCTAAGAGCTTCTCATTTCATTGTTTCTCTTTGGTCTGCTTCCAGTGCTAATCCCCTTTCTGTGAGGAAAAGCCTGCACATCGATGGCTCACTTTCTGGTCTTAATCTTTTCAATATTCTCTCCCCGGTTCCTCTTCCAATACGCATCTTCAGAATATAGTCTGACCAATAATCCAGAATATTGCTTGCAACGGGTTCAAAGTCTTCTGTTCTATCCATACTTCCTCTCACTTGATTCAGAACAAGCACTGCCATGTCTTTCTCTCTTGCTAGTCCCTTCAAAACTCCGGCTTGTCGATTGAGTTCCCGATGATTGAGATAGTTGGTCTTGCGGTCATCCAATACCGATCTATAGAGTCGAGTCAATGTGTCAATGACGACAAGCCTAGTATCATCCCGTGCGTATAATTCAATGTCGTCAATCAGTGCGCTTTGTTCATCGAAGTCCTTGGGGGATAGAATCATCAATCTGTCTTTGATTTGGCTGAACTCCTTCCCAGAAATCTGTTCTAGCCTCTCAATTGGGGAAGAGGACTCAGAGTTGATGTAGATAGTTCTTGCGCCTATTCTACATGCCGCACTGACAAACTGAAGCGCAGCTGTGGTCTTTCCTGCTGCTGCCTCTCCATAGAAATGAATAAACAGGCCGGTTGAAAGCCCACCATTGAGGATCCTGTCCAAGGCCGATGCACCTGACGGAAGAATCAAATCACCCTTCACCAGGTTCATGTTGTCACAAGACAAGTGATAAGCCTAACTCAGAAGGAGCGTTGTAATGCCAAGGTATGAGGTAGCAGTCGCCACTAGGAACCCAAAGGTCCGTTATCTTGCTGTTAACCTCCTGAAACGACTCGGTATTGGTTTTGCATTATGTGCCCCTGACGATAGAAGATGTGGCACATCAAAGGTTGTAATAACGACAGAATCAGAGGCCTCTCAATTCCAAGCAAATCATCTAGTGGTGGTAGATGAGGCCTTCAATGATGATACAACTGCAATAGAAATCATGATTGGCCTTTTCGACGTCAGAGACCCTTCGGTCATAGCCATTGGTATCGATCCAGGAATGAAATTCGGGTTGGCCCTCACAGCTGATGGCACCGCAATCTATACAACTACAGCATCCACACCCTTTGCTGCTGTCAATCATACCCTCCACTGGATAGATATTGTCCAACAACACTTTCAGAACTCTATACTGGTACGTGTAGGAACTGGATCCCGATTATATTCAGTACTCTACTTGCGTGGGATGAAGGACAGCACCACCCAAAGAATACAAATCGAGATGGTTGATGAACGACACACAACTAGAGTGGGTGAGTCAGACAAATCATCTGCAGCACTAATAGCCTCTCGAAAAGGTCGTCCGGTCGCCGACGAGGATCACTATCTCGAAGCAAAAGAAGGGTATGTTAAATCCTTGAAGCGACTTGTCAAAAAGATCACCGAAGGTAGACTATCCCTTACCTCTGCACAAGCATCCTCGGTTTTACAGAATGAGATACTTCTAGAAGAGATTCTGAGCGAGTTCGATTAATGATTCTCAAAGAAAGCATCTACCTGCTCAGCCGTGATGCTTGGGTTGTCCTGTATCACCTGTGTCACCTCTGCCAGCCAAGATGGAAGAAACCGTTTCAGATATGGTGATGCGAACCTCTGATCCAGAAGGACAATCGCTCCTTTGTCATCAAGTTTCCTAACCGGTCTTCCAGCAGCCTGAATTGCTCTTGTCATAGCAGGAAGAACGTAGGCATATTCTCTACCCTTGTTATCAAAGCGTCCATCATAATATCCTATCAGCGACTCCATACTTGGTGTTGGTCTTGCATACGGGACACCAACAACAATTGCACTCTCCATTGCTGGACCTGGAAAGTCACCACCCTCTGAGTTACGTCCGCCTTGAACCCCTAAGAGGACCGCCCCTCCCGTTTCTCCCCTATGTTTGAAATCTTCAATCATCTTGTCGTTTTCAGTACCCTTCATTCCTGGCTTTTCCTGAAACAACTTGACCTTCAACCGTTTTTCCAGACCCGCTTTCAACAGAGATTTACCAATGGAATAGCTAGTAGTGAAGATGCCAGTGTTGCCTGGGGTTGCATGAGCCACCGCCACACAGTGATTCACCATTCTCTTGAACATGTCATCATTCCTAGCTTGATAGGTGGTTTCAACACCATCTACTACCAGACACAACCGATTGCGAGTTGCGAATGGGCTGTGATACACATCCGTAATTGCGTCTGGACCAAATCCCAACATCTCAGAATAGGCGTCAAGAGGCGATAAGGTTCCTGAAACAGCCACAGAGCTGTGTACGAGCCTCAAAATCGGACTTGTCACTGCGGTTGGGTCCAATGCAATTAGCTCGAGAGAAATCCTCTTACTTTCTCCTCTCCCTCGATTTGAAGCTAGTATAAACGAGTAATCATCACGTTCTATGTTGTTCAACCATCTTATCATGAAATCTGCTACTCTATGGATGAACGAACGTGGGAACTTTCCTGCCTTCAGCAGCCCCTTGCGTACATTAAGCCCAAAGGTTCTCATGTACCTCAAGACGTCAGTTTCAGGGTCCAACCCGGAGACCTGAAGGGCTAGGTCAAACAAAGCCTGTGGATTAATTCCTTTCTCGTCAGTTTCTGTCATACCCACAGTTTGGTCCAATATACACTTGGCGAGCCCCCGTGAGAAATCCTTTGAAGTAGAATCATTGTACGTTGTTGCTTCTCGCATTGCCTGTCTGATTGCCCCGATTGTGAGAGAGTCACTTGCTGAGCTCAGAGCAGTAGAAGGAACGTTGTGTGCCTCATCTTGTACAAGGACCATTTTCGACATGGGGGTCTCAAGCTCGGGCATGAATGCCTCCAAAATCCAAGGGTCGAAAACATAGAGATATGAAAGTGCTACCACGTCAACGACCTTTGCCAGTCGTTTGGCAAGCTCATAGGGGCAGATAGACCTACTCCTTCCAATCTTTACTATATCGGGCGCAGTTAGCACTGGACTTGGCATGTCTTCAAGCAAATCCTCTGGTGATCCTGCTACCCTGAGGTTTTCATAATAGACACACCGTCTTGTAGCCTTCAGCTGACCACATACTTCACTGATTGGCGCCACAAAGTCCGCGTTCTCAAGGACAAACTGGTTTATACACATGTGCCGCCGACCACGAAAAGAAACCCCGCTTACATCGTTCTTCTCTAGGATGACATCAAGTTCCTCTACAACACGGTCCAACTGCCTATGGGTCCTTGCACAATAGAGAATCTTACCGTTGGTCTCTCTAATCCAAGGAAGAACTCCGCTGAGCGTTGCGCATGTCTTGCCAAAACCATTTGGCGCTTCCGCACAGATATGAGTCCCACCCCTTACGGCATTCTCAATACCTGCCATCATCTCCTCTTGACCGGCTCGTGCGCTCGGATAAGGAAAGAAGTCGTGGTAATCATGTTTCTCAGTCATTGAGTTCTCACTATTGTGAAAGTGGTACCATTGATAACGCTGTTGCTCTACACTCATCCGTTACTGCTTTATTATGGAACACACGTTAAGTAGCAGGGTGTCAAGGATGGAGTTCGATGACATCAGGCAGTTTGAGTCTGATACCAGCCAAGGTAAGATTAGGTTTCGAATAATGGACCTCGATAATGGCACACTTGTACTAATATCTGGTTCCGATAAGTTTCGACTTGGTCTGTCAGCAGTGGCAATCCCACCCGGACAAGGGAGGTCAGAACCAACATCAACCGGGCTGTTCTCTGCTGGTCTGGATGCAGCACTCGTCCGAACCCTTGCCGAGAGAGTGTCTGCATGGATTAACCAGTCATGCATGGTTGTTGTGGCTGTGAGCGCACTGAATCAGGCATTAATGATGGAGCTGATGACTATTCTAAAGAACCATCTTCTGACTTGATGTGTTCAATCACCTCTCGAACCCAACTCCCTAAACCATCAACAGCATACACATGATCAAGGTATGAGGTCCAGTCTATGTCCAATGCATGAATCCAAACCTCATAGGCCTCACGGAGATTCTTGTGAGCATGCTGATGATATTGGCACAATGAGTCGTTTTCATGACTTGGACGGCTACATATCGGACACTCACTCATCGGAAGAGCCCTCCTGCCTTGCTTGACTGGCTTTCTCTCGTTTCTTCTCCAGAGCCTTCAAATCTTCCTGTCTGCCAGGACACTTAGTCCAGTTCACACATGTTTCCCATGCTCTTCTTCCAGAGATGACCTTGATCATATGATGCCCACAATAGGGACACTGCTTGTCTAGAGGTGCTATGGTTCCCCTCTGTGGCAGTGGGAATGTCTGATCACACCCACCCTCCTTGTATTCTGAACACCCCACGAACCGTTTTCCTGTTTTCGGCGAGCGAATTATGAGAAGATTCCCGACACCACACTTGGGACACAATCCTACCTCCTCTTTTTCCTTCCAGTAGCGTTGAAGTCCACTGACGAGGGTCTGACCTATGTCTTCCTCCTGTGTTTGAAAATGCTTGAGGAGTTCGAGTAGGTCTTCTTTGGCATGTGTTAACACCTGGTCTCTATCAAGCCGTCCCTCTAGAATGCCCTGCATCTCTTCCTCCAGTTGACGTGTGAAATCCGCGGATAGGATCTTTGCTACATATTGACGCAGGGTCTCATGCAGAGCATAGCCAAGAGTGGACAGCTCGAATCTATTCCCAAGTGTGTAACCCCTCGATCTCACCGAGTCAACGATTGATGCTCTTGTGGCCTTTGTTCCTAGGCCCTCTTTCTCAAGGATTTTGAGCAGGCTCGATGGATTAAACCGTGGAGGTGGAGATGTAAATCTCCCATCCTCATTCACCGCCTCAAGTTCGATAACATCACCCTTACTCAAGGGGGGAAGGAGTCTCTCGTTAAGAGTCACATATGGATCATAGTAGTCCATCCAGCCACGTTTGAGGACCTTGAGACCTCTGAGATAGAAGAGATGTTCATTGTACTTGACATCGGCCCTTATACTCTCCTTGATGGAATTCTTACCAAAAAGCGCAAAGAATCGGCGCACTATGAGGTCATATATTTTCGACTCACTTGGTGTCAGCCTCTTGGACGCTTTAGTTCCAGTAGGATGTATAGCTGGATGTGCAGCATCATCCTTCTTGCCCTGAAATGGGGTAAGACTACCACCAGCCAGAACCTGCTTCGCGAGGCTGCTATACTTTCTGTATGAAGCCAGTCCGTTCAATATCTCCCTCACGTTGATACTGGGAGGTATTTTCTGACTCCCTGTTCTTGGGTACGAGATGAGCGCTTCCAGATACAGCTTCTGGGCTATTGCTAGAGTCCTACTTGGCTTGAAGCCGAAGTGCCTGTAGCTCTCTGATTGTAGGGCACTCAGATTGAATGGAGCTGGTGGTGTCTGGAAATTCTTCTTGCTTCTCAAGTCATCAACAATAGCAGTCTTCCCCTTGAGATCTTGTACAATATCAAGGGCCTGAGTCTTCACTGCTATCCGTTTCTTGGAATATTCAAGTTCCAATTCATGGCTGTTATGACTACCAGTGGCGAGAATGACCCAATAAGGCGTTGGTACAAAGACATTGATTGCTTGGTCTCGATCTGCCACAAGTGCCAATGTCGGTCCCTGTACTCTCCCTGTAGAAACGATCTTGAACCAACCAGATGCAGTCTTTATTGCCAAGGTGAGAGCCCTGGTCAGGTTGATGCCATACAGCCAGTCCACTTCATGTCGTGCCTGTCCAGCTTCAATCATCGGAAAGTCAAGACCGGAAGCCAAATTATCATACGCAGCATTCAGCTCGGCTTTTGTCAGAGTGGAGAAGATCATTCTCTTTGCTTCTTTGACCTCAGCACCACACGCATACAGTAATGTAAGATAACCAATGAGACTTCCTTCGATGTCTAAGTCAGTAGCAACCACGAAATGATCAATGTCTTTTGATATGCTCTTAATCACACGAATAATGGGTTTGGTGGCTGTCGCTTTCTTGTCAACCTCATACCTCGGCACCCATTCCGTGGATAATCTGGGATATTTCCACCCCTTCTCCGTCTGACGAAGCTCGAAAAGATGCCCAAGAGCGTAGACCACTAAGAGCGTGTCACCACCTCTTCTGCACTCGTAGTATGAGGCGCCTCTTTTTTTGACCTCATTTGGAGATCCAGTTTCATCTAGTGCCTGAGCTATCCGTTTTGCAGCAGTTGGCTTTTCAGATATAATCAGAACTTTTGACAGATATCTCGCCTCACGTTGGTGTGGTACAGCTTTTCATCCCACGATAGTCTTAAAAGCAGACTGCCAAACGAAACCGCTCAAGGTGTGCTGACTTGCCCTGGTGGCCAAACTTTATCATCAAACCAAGAGTACGACTCACAAGACCAAGGTTTGGGATGCCTTCAAGGCCCCCGGACATCATTGTGTTTGGAGCCGTCTTCATAGCAATTCTATTCGTTCTAGGTGGAAACATCTTCACGCTGATTAGAACACCACCCGCGATTGCAGGCAATCCCGCAGGCGGCGCGCCAATTCTTATTGCACCAGGGATTGATGTTCAACTTGGAATGGAGGGAATCGTCGCATCAGTTGTAGTCATGATTGGAGTTATGGGATTGGGTCTCATGTACTACGCCTCTAAGTACGTCTTTCAGCCTGGTTATGCCACGCGTCTACTCATAATGGGAATGATTCTTGCCGGTGTTGCTTTCCTAGTCTTTAGTTACATGTTCACCCTCAAGATAGGATAACGGTCAATTCGTGCATTCTCACTATTCCAATATAGTGATGTTTAGATCGACACGAGACATCAGGTCTGAGATCAGTTCGTTTGCTATCTCTAGCTTCGTCCTCTTCCTTTCGTCTGCTATATAGCTAGATCTATGACCTGGTTTAGACCATCGACCAACCTCGTCCCCAAAGTCCATTCCTGCCAAAATCACACTAGCTGGATTATAATGGGAAACAAGGTAACATGCTCTGTCACCATCTGTGAAACCGCCCCAGAGAGAAACGCGTTCTGTTGGCTCTACTTGGGTGCTTCCAAGAACGATATCAAGCGAAGGAACAAACTCACGTACCTTGTCCATATTATCTCCATGTGCATGTACTACTGGTATCGCTCCCCTGCGTATAACTTCCCTTAGGTCATCTGGATCCCCGTCGAGATCTGTCACGAGAATGTCACAGACGTAGTCGAACTCAAGTAAAGCTGATGCGGCACCATCGGAGGCCACATATACTACGTCTATGAGCCCCCATGATGGAATTATCCTCTTGAGATGGTGCTCTAACGAGGGTCCTGCACCACAGACAACAACAACTTTGTCCTTAATCATTCTCTCAAGCTTCTCAAGAACTGAATCTGAGGGTTTGTTTTCAAGAAGAGAGTCTAGGAGCAAAGTGGCATTGCGGTCTGCCTCAGAATCAAGATTCAGCCTGCTAACAATTCGATTATACTGAGGCTCCCATTCCTTCCATTCCACACTCTTCACCCAAGTCGTTTCTTTCGCTTGTCCATCAAATTCCTCATAGTCCTAGCAACCTTAGGAAGTCCAAAGTAATCCATCCTCAATAGCTTGTCAATGAATCTCTCGAGCTGAAGAGGAGTCCCCATCACCAGCACATCCGTCTTCTTTACCTTGGAATCAATTGCATCTGTATGATAAGCTGCATCGCCACCTAGAGCAAGCATCTCCTGCTTGATTATCAATGCAGCAGGAGTCTCAATGTTTCTGAGAAGGAAACTGAGGGTGACTGCTTTTCTGGATAGAGCCCGTTTTATGTCAGCACCTGTTCCAATCTTTTCAATGATGATTTCTGCAGCTCGCTCGTCTATGATGCTAAGAAGGTCTACATCTTGTTCGGTTTTTCTTCTCCAGTTTCCCAATCTATCCCCAATAGCGGCAGCCTCTCTCGCTTCAATCACATCATGAGCCCGTATTATGCTTGCACCTCTCGCGACAACCACTGAAGTGGCTGCAATGGTCCCTGTGAGCCGATCACTTGGATTTGGCTGGTCAAGTAGGTTTCCAATAAATGCCTTCCTCGAAACCCCTACAAGAACAGGATGCCCCCACATGGTAAATCGTTGTAGATGTCGAATCAATGCAAAGTCGATTTCTGGAGGCTTTCCAAATCCAATACCGGGGTCTACTATCATTCGGTCTTTGGCAATCCCTGCCGTGTGGGCGATATTTAGGCTCTTGGCTAGTGCCCCTATAGACTGCTGGATACTCTTGCATGGTTTCCTACAAAGCGACATCAGTACAACAGGTACATCTCTATTGGATACTAATTCTGCCATCTCTGAGTCATTCTGTAGACCTGAGATATCATTAACGAGCGCTGCCCCTAGATCAAGAGCGAATTCTGCCACTATAGAGGATGTAGTATCGATAGAAATAGGAACGCTAGCAGTTTGCATAATGATTTCCAGACCTGCTTTAACCCTCTGAAGTTCTTTCTCAACAGATACCTGTTGAGTATTGTAGATTCCCTCAGGAGCTGTTGAAGCTCCGCCAACATCAATTATGTCTACACCATCTTTCTCCATCTGCTGTACTTTTTTGCTCACACTCTCCTCATCAACCACAACAGACTCTGAATAGAAGGACTCTGATGAGAGGTTGACGACTCCCATTACCCGAGTTGGATAATCTGCTCCGATCTCGATATTCCCGACTTTGACTGTATAGGGAGTCATTCTGAACTACCTCGTTCGTGGGTATAGAGGAAAGGAAATAAAACCTAGTGGATTCGCCCCAGACATCGCGAAACCCATGGTGAGATGCAATGAATGACAAGCTTCAACGTACACACCTCTATGATTGGCATGCAAAGAATGGTGATTTAGTCCCTTTCTCAGGATGGGAGATGCCAGTCCGCTATACCGACATCCGTGAGGAGCACATGGCTGTGAGGGACTCTGTTGGAATCTTTGACACATCTCATATGTTTCGCTTCGTCATCAAGGGCTCACAGGCTCTAGAGTTTCTTCAGACGATGACCTCCAATAATGTCAGGAAACTAAAGGTGAATGGCGGCCAATACACGACTTGCCTAAATGAAAACGGTGGTATTCGTGACGATCTCATGCTCTACCGAGTCGAGGAGCAGGAGTATATCTGGGTCACCAACGCAGACAATGGGCCTAAGATTAGCGCTCACCTCAACCAGCACGCCAAGAATTTTGACGTAGAAATAACCGACAGGACAAGAAACATCGCAATGATTGCCGTACAAGGTCCCAAGGCAATGACATTATTGAGTAAAATCGCCGGACGTGACCTGAGTGAATATGGAAGGTTCACAAGCAATCTTGTAGACCTTGGTGGTTATAGCTCCTACCTTTGCCGTACAGGGTATACAGGAGAAGACGGTGCAGAGATTCTGCTGCTTGACACGCCCTTCAACAATGAGGGGAAGGATAAAGCTACCGCCTTCTGGGAGCTGCTTCTCAATCAGGGAGAAGAGTTTGGAAT
The DNA here is from genome assembly GCA_016839605.1 of Candidatus Thorarchaeota archaeon. Taxonomy (GTDB): domain Archaea; phylum Asgardarchaeota; class Thorarchaeia; order Thorarchaeales; family Thorarchaeaceae; genus SMTZ1-83. Next base: position 43,959 of record JAEOTX010000022.1, read on the forward strand.
CAAACCCTGTGGTCTTGGAGCTCGGGACTCAACACGTCTGGAGGCAGGCTTGGTACTTTATGGAAATGACATTGACGAGGAAACCTCACCGCTAGAGGCTAGGATTCGCTATGCAGTCAAGTTTAAGGTCGATCCTCACTACATCGGTTATGATGAGCTCAAGCGACAGAAGGAAGAGGGGGTTGACAAGACTAGAATTGGGCTAGTCATGATTGACCGTGGTGTACCCAGGAAAGACTACGACATACTGCTTAGGGGTGAGACCATTGGTAAGGTTTCTAGTGGAGTCATGTCGCCTATTCTTCGGAGCGGAATTGGCTTAGCCTATGTAAAGCCTGGTGTCGTAGAAGAGGGTGACACAATTGAAATCGACATCAAGAGAAGGCTCAGAAAAGCCAGAGTGACAAAGTGGCCCTTTTATGATTCTGAGAAATACGGTTCAACCCGGTCATCATGATTAGCCGTTTGATTTAAAGGTAGCATGACACACTCCGGGAACCAACGGTGGACCATCATGACTGAAGGAACTAATGTACCTGAGGATTTGAAATACAGTAAGGATCATGAATGGGTAAAGGTCGATGGCGACCTTGTGGTTGTGGGCATAACAGACTACGCCCAACACTCACTTCATGAGATTACATTTGTGGAGCTTCCAGAAGTCGGCTCTAGTGTTGAAGCAGACTCCGAATGTGGTCTCGTTGAATCCATGAAAGCCTCCTCTGATCTATTCTCACCCCTCTCTGGAGAGATTGTGGAAGTCAACTCCAATCTTGAAGACGCTCCCGAGCTTGTTAATGAGGAGCCCTATGGAAAGGGTTGGATGTTCAAAATCAAACCATCCAATCTTGATGGCGAGAAAGGCGCTCTGATGGATGCTAAAGCCTATAGTGAGTTGATAGCTTCCGCTGAATGAAGACCTCTGGATTGGTAATCAGGGACTTTCGGTTCCACAGCAAACACACTATCTGTGGACGTTAATTATTGTTTCAAAACCAGCTGTACACTAGTAAGACTAACAGCAACCTTTTTAGCACAACCAGAATCTGCTCGGATGACTTCGAGTCAGAACGGAGAGAGCACTCCATATGTCTGGATACGACAGGTTCAAACGGTCCACGGGAAGATTTCTCAGACAAATCTTCCATAGACCAAAAGCAAAGATTTCACGCGGCTCCGTAATTCTGGTCATAGCTTTGACCATTATTTTCTTCGCTGCTCTAATGCTGCGTCTATACCCACTTCTCAACTCACAACCAGTTCTCCGGGCATTTGACCCATGGTTCCAGCTGAAGGTGACCGAATACGTGGTCGACAATGGCTATGGCGCATTCTTCACATGGTTTGATCAAACAACATGGGTCCCATTCGGTCGAGACATCACCACCACATCTTATGTTGGAGTGCCATTCACAAGTGCCTTCTTCTACTTCATACTCAATGGATTTGGAATCAGCGTTGATGTCCTCACAGTATCCCTTGTTATGCCTGCATTTCTGGGTGCACTTACAGCTATTGCAGCATTCTTCTTGGGACGCGAGCTCATGAACAACACAGTTGGTCTTCTTAGTGCACTACTCCTAGCATTCCTTCCCGCGTTCATTCAGAGAACTGTAGCCGGCTTCTATGATAATGAATGCGTTGGGGTACTCGCCATTGTAGTTTCCACATTCTTCTATACGAGGAGCCTGAAACGAGGCTCTTTACCATCAGCAGTAGGTGCAGGTCTGGCTTTAGGCTATCTCTTAATATCATGGGGCGGCGGCGATTTTCTCCTAGGCCTGTTAGCCCTCTATTCATTCGTTATGCTTATCAGCGGACGCTACAACAAGCGCCTTCTCAACTCATACCTGATCACTGTAGCACTTGGCATTTTCATTGGGGGACTAATCCCGCGGAATGGATTTGCCGACCTCACAACATTTTCCACTTTGGCTCCAATTGGTATTGGGGTATTACTTGCAGGATACGAAGTCTGGTTGCGAATAGAGAGTTATAGAGAGGCTACTGCAACATTTCTAGCACCTCATATGAAGCCTATTTTGCTAGGGCTAATTACTCCTATAGCAGGAATTGCAGCATACCTTGGATATGCAGGAACAGTTGAGCTTGGTATCCGACCCTTTACATCCAACCCGGTAGTGACACTAGGCACTAAGTTTCTCACAGTCATCAATCCCTTTGTGCGTCTGGACCAGAGAATCTTTGCTTCAGTCGCAGAGCATTTACCAAGTCCATGGGGAAGCTTCTATCATACATTGAATCTCCTAATCTTCTTCTTCCCCCTCGGATTGTACTTCCTCTTCAAGCGTGGTCGTGACGAGGATTGGCTGATCTTCCTTTTTGGAGTGACTTCAGTCTACTTTGCAGGTAGCATGATTCGACTTGGCTTAATCTTGGCACCTGCCGTAGCTGTACTCTCTGCGGTTGCAGTGAACGGAATGCTATCACCCTTCTCGAAGGTGGTCACACAGAAGTCAGTCTTTGAGAGACGGAGATTCAGAATGAGCTCGTCCTTGACATCAGAACATGCAATTGTGGCTTTTGCATTCGTGGGACTGCTTCTTTCACTCAACCTGTATCTTGGAGCGGACTATGTCAACCGCTATGTGGGCTCACCAGAGTTTGCACAGGATTCACTCTCAGAAGGAGCTCGGTTCACTGACTGGCAGACCGGGATGACTTATGTTCGAGATGTGCTGCCAGAAGATGCCATTGTGGCAAGCTGGTGGGACTACGGATATTGGATAAATGGTGCTGGAGAAGCGGAAACGATAGTCGATAATGCCACGTGGAATCGGACGCAAATCGCGTTAATGGGCTATGCCTTGATGGCATTAAACCTGACTGAGTCATTGAAGACATTCAAGCAGTGGAACACCACACATGTGCTAGTCTACTATGGCCATCGAACATCATGGGCTGGCGGTGATGATGGCAAATGGCCTTGGATGGTTCGAATTGCTGAGGATCGGTTTGGTTCCGAACTAATAGACGATGCATGGTACTTGGGTGACGATCCCACTACTCCTACAGTGATTGAAGAGGAGTATATGCTTGACACTTTCTTCGAGTCTACACTCTACAAGCTGATGGTATTTGGAGAACCAGTTAGTCAGGAGGAAGGCCAAGCCATGGGTCTCACAACCGACAGGGTTCAGATGGATGCGTTCTATCAACAAGATGAGCGCTGGTTATCACATATGCCAGTGGATCTCTTCGGGGCTTTCGTAAATCCATACACAAGCTCCAATCTTGGAACTGTCAAGATATACGAGATAGACTACACAATGTATGAGCAATACATGAACCGGACCGCTGCTGATTGGATAATACCCGATACTCTTCAGACAATCAAGCTTGATGGTAATCTGAGCAGTTCGGAGTTGACCAATCTCAATACCTACGATGTAGTGTTTGGCGGAAACTACGGTGCAACTGTACACACTGGAATCAACTCGACCCACCTCTACTATGGAATACAGATGGACAACTACACAAAGGGTGAGGATGCGCTTGGAATACAAATTGCGCCACTTGACTCTCCTGGTGATTCGGACCTTCTTCTAGTAGACTATGATGGCCACGAGTTCTATGATGGTCACGTCGCTTATGATGGTTCTTGGGCAGAAGACACCTCAGGTGCAAACACCACGCTCTTCGCAAGCGGAGAGAATGTGATAGAACTCCTGATTCCACTGAACGCAAGAGATACACAGGATGTAGACTTCAACCCTGGTATGAACTATCAGATACGGCTGCTGTTCTGGAACAACGTTAACAGTGGAGAACCAACCTTCGACTCTGATTGGACAACAATCTGGGTTGAAGTGGAACTACACTAGCAGATCAAAATGCGATTGGTCTAGGAAGGCCAATCGCCATTGATTTCTTTCTTTTATTGTAATTGATCTCTCGATTTCCGCTTGGCTTTCCTGCGGTATTCACCATATCGGTCTTGAGGACTGTACTTTGGGGGCTGTGGGGAAACTACTGAACCCCCACACACAGGACACTTTTCTTCCTCAAGCGTATATTGGGAACAGTCTGTACACTTAAAGAGGCGAGCCATGACAGACCACTACTTCCGGTCAAACTCGAAGGAGCCGCCCTTTCCCTCTACAATCTTGGTGACCTTGCCCAAGATACCTGAAAGGACCTCCTCTCCTTCTTGATAATCAGGACTCTGTATTCTCAGCTTGTATCGTGGCGAACCAAGTGTGTAAATCTCAACTGTTGATTTTTCCATGGACTGACCTAGGGTTAGGCCCTCTGAAAGTGCCTTTTTTATGACCTCGACGCCCTCAGGGCCGGGAACAAGAATTTTCATTTCGCCCTCTATTTCAATTGACGGTATCTCAATCCTGACTTTTGCTAAATCTGCAATCTGTTTCTTGAGTTTCTTCGTGGACTCAACGTGTTCTAATGCGTCTAAGCCTACATCGGACGCAAGCTCAAGTCCCTTGTAGATCTCACCAAAGGCATCCTCCATGGGCCAGCCTATCTTCTCATAGACCTTCTCAAGAGTCAAGTCGTTTTCTTTTGCTATGAGTTCTAGGAGTTTCTCTGCCTTCTGTGCACGTTTCCATTCATTGTTTTTCGCTCTCCTAGCTTCAGTAGATACCCTTCTCAGAGAGCAGTCAATGTGACGTTTCTGAATGTCAACCTGCAGGACCTTTATCACAACGCGCTGATTTTCGTGGATATGATTTCGAATGTTCCTGACCCACGTGCTGCTAACCTCTGATATATGGATGAAGCCCTCTTTGTCGCTAAATTCAGGAAGCTTGACGTATGCGCCATATGGAGCCACTTTGGATGCAACTGCAATGGCATATTCATCTTGATGTGGCCATTCTGCACGTTTCAGGACCATTATCTCTTCTCCTTCTGGGGAATCCACAATGGTGTGCTAATATAGATTTGGGAGTGAAAAGGAATTGACAGACTCTGTAGAGGTCTATCGGTCTCAAGGATACTCTTCAATTTCTCGTGCAATAGCCTCAAGCTTTGCCTTACCGCCACTCGGACGAGCTAAGACCTTTTCACACTTCAGGCATTTCACTTCGGTCGTAGCGTGAGCGAAGATGATCTGTTCATTCTCGCAATCCAGACACTTGACCTTCAGGAACCGTGACCTTGGCTGCTGAACTATCTCTCCCTTAGTCATTATCTTCACCTATACTCGAAGTACTTCGAGCTTCTTCACCCTGATGCCCTTTGCCTGGAAGGTGTGTTCGCAATCCTTGCATTTGTACTTGAGCACAGTCTTCTTTGTAGTCTTTGCAAAACGCTTCTGGATGTTTTTCGGGAATGAGCCGTAACCCTTTGTCTTCCTCTTCATCCGGCGTTCGCCCTGTGCCATGCTTCGCCTCTTTCCTGCCTTGTATGGAGATATGGAATGCATAGTATGGCTCTTGCATCTGGGACAGTATTTTCTGAGCTCGCCTTTGATCTTCATGCGAATCACCAGTCTCGGGCTTTGGGACCCGACTCTGAATCGTTTATAACCCTTAGGGCATGTGCCTTAGGAATTACTAGGAGTTGTCCTATATCCAGCCAAATTCGGTTGCGAGATGGGATATAACAGTAGCAATCAGTAACAGAGCTGCAAATATCACAACCATAGTTGGACCCACCTTTATACCAGGTGTCTCGTCCTCGAAGAAACGTATAAGCCCGGCTCCACCACTCGGCATTGGCCCCTCTCCACGTTTCTTCCTGCGTTTCTTTGAGGTCTTAGGCATGCCATTGCATCTCCTGATTGGTCAAGTGAGCGATACCTGCGTTTTTAATCCTTCCGACATGAAGGCGTCCTAGAAACCGCTAGATTCATCTCTTTCATTACGTTCTCCGTAAGTTCGATTATTACCCAATCTTCCGAATGACTGCCGAAGCTGTATCGTGCAGCACCTTTGAAATGCTGGATAGCATCTGAATAGTCTGTTGTTGTTTCTGCAGCATATTTTGCAGATCTATGTTTGCCAGTTGCGCGTCATCGCCAATTTCTGACAATTTGCCTTCCCATTCCTTTATTCTTGCATCAAGTTCTTCCGATTGATCGATGTATGATTTTGCTTTCTCCACAGAAGTGAGGATGGAGTCTTCCCTCTCCACTACCTTGAATTTATTCGATTTCTCATCATATTTCCAGACATCACCGGTCTTGGTATTCAATATGAATTCACCAGCAATCTGATACTTTCCAGATTTCTCTTCACTCCTGGAACTCATATCACTAGGGGCTGGTTTCCGTGCCTGACTTGAGCTTGATGTGCCAATGGGCTTCCTTTTCACAGACGGAGGGGTCTGAGAAACATGATGTCCACATTTCGGACAATTCTCCGCTCCAGCAGGAATGGAGGTTCCACATTCACGACAATACTGATTTTGCCTACTCATGAGTAATCACAAGTTTCTGCGGTGCTGTTTACAGATTAAAGCTCTCTGGAATATTCCGTCTTGAATCTGAGAGAGTCTATTCCGCATCAATATGTGACCAGTCTATCACATGTCTCGATGCCTCAAGTATCTCAGCATCAGTCCTGTGACAAATGCGAACACCGCTATGCCCATTGCCACAGAAACTCCGAGATTTTCCATCAAAAACACAATGATGTCAGAAGGATTGGTGGGAGGACTTGTGATATCGGTGCTGCTGGTCGGGCTAGTTTCGGTGGTTGTAGTCGTTGTATCTGTTGTCCTGATGAGAGTGAATTCCGGTGGTTCAACACTGTTCAGTACTCGGATATTATCAATTGCATGGGGTCCTTGTGCTAGAAAGCAGAAGTAGTTAGACGTACTGAAGGTGTTGTCCATAGTACAGATCATGAGAACGCCATTTATGAAGACGTCCATCTCGCCAGACACTTCTCTAGTGACAGTGAAATTCCACCATCCAAAGAAGTTCTCACCATAGTTTGTGCCAATAGTGTCAATCGATCCTGAATGTGCTAGCTGGAGTTTGAGGCGGTCTCTCTCAATTAAGAGTCGATATCCCTCTCCAGGATTATAGTTGAAGGATTGATCAAGAGTGTTGCAGATAAACCACAGTGCAATATGATCTGTCCCGTTATGATAAATATCAAAGTTCCATGTGCCATTTGCCACAGTACTGTTTCGGTGTATCCAGTGAGGTCCTGAGCCCACTCCGCGGAGTGTCCCATCAGCAGCAGAGAATAAGCCCTGCGTGACAGTCCAATTGATATAACTTCCCTCATTAAAGTCATCATACCAGACCTCAGAGGTTACTCCCTGTGCTGATATAGGACTAATACCTCCATGCAAGACGATACTGAACCATAGTAGAATGACTAGAACAAATAGGCCTGCCCGGCATCGTTTCCGACTCATCTACAGTTTCCCCAAATCCGAGGTCTGAATATATTTGCGGACTATAGCTCAATGGTATAATGCGTATGCTTGCATTTAGAATTATGCTCACCTGACTAGTAATAGAACCAGGCCCCTCAAGAGTCAGCACATTCGCAGGATGCATTCCTGCCTAGTAAGCTCTATATGAGCATCAAATCGATGATGTTTTGGTGGTTAAATGACCACACGACAACGTGATTTCCATTGGAATGAGGATTTTGAACTTGTCAGAAACTTCCTCATAGAGATATTCAACTTGACAAAATCTCTTCATAATATGATTCCCTCCAGGTTTGAGAATAGGAAATTCGGTCCTTGTGGTCCAGAATACACAGATGAAGATGACAAACTTGTCAAGATCTGGGAGGAAACGGACCGCCCAAAGGAGCAGAAACTCATCGCTGTGACCATTCTTGATACCTCTCCTGTGTCATATCTCAACATTCATCCAGACTATATGCATGTCGAGAAAGATATCATACTTGCAATGGAAGAACAGAAGAAGGCGATGGGAAAAACCGATGATAGAGAGGTCCGAATTGCATTCGTGACTCCTGCAAGTCACACTCAGCGACAGGAACTTCTGAAAGAGCTTGGTTATGAAAATCTTGGTAACTACGGACATAATCGAATTAGACCCGTTGACCTGGTTGTACCGGATTATCAACTTCCCGATGGCTACTCGATAAAACATGTTGATGTTGCTGATGAATTCGAAAAATATCACGAGGTCATTGGTTCAGTATTCTCTCATTGCGGAAAATACATGACTGAGAAAATGGCCAAGATTTACAGTGAAGCTTCATTCTATCATGATGGTATGGATTTAGTTGTGGTTACACCTGATGGGAACTTTGCTGCGTTTACAACTATTAGGATTGATCCTGTGAGTGGGATTACCGAATTTGAACCAGTTGGCACTCACCCAGATCATCGAAAACTTGGCCTAGCGAAGTCTATTATCCTCGAAGGACTGAAACGTCTAGAGAGACATCACCCCTCGTTTGTCTGTATTCCAGAAGCTGCGGATAATGAAGGTGCAACGAGGTTATACGACTCTCTTGGGTTCTCTAGGGAAAATCTCTGTGTATGGAGAAAATTCCTCTAACGGATCATTTTGGATTATCTGGTATCCAGACACTTACAAGGAGTCTTTCCACATCTTGAGCAGGCGTTATTGTACTTGTTAAGTAGGGCTTCCCCTAGGTCTATTTCTAGAAGATTCGCAATTGAGATTACCCATGCAAAGACATCTGCAACTTCATCTATGATGTATTCCATTCCTCTCTCCTTGGAAATTGCATCACTCAGTTCAGCAAGCTCCTGGAATGTTCTTAGAAGAGTGCGCTCCATTCCTCTTTCTTTGTCCCTCTCAAGATAGATACGACGAATCAGGTCCTGAGCTTTCTCAATATCCATTGCTTCATCCTCCGGGAGGGATGAACCCACCATTAAATGGGCTCCTACATGAACCGTAGGTGCGCATACGCATCCGTATCAGTGTCGAATGCATAGTGCACCTTCTGATAGTCCTTCCTGAACTCGGAAGCGTCAGCAGCAATCTTCTCTGTCTTCTCGCCCTTCATCACCAGACGCGTCATGAGCTCTGCAACAGCATCCATTTCAGACTCTTTCATACCCAGACGTGTCAACTCGCTTGTTCCTAGTCGGATACCCCCAGGAGTTTTGTAGTCACGGCCTCTCTTCTTGTCCCAGGGCAGGAGGTTCCTGTTGATTACAATGTTCGCGTTTTCGAGCTCTTCTTCCACGGTCCGACCATCTTTCATAGGAGTTTCAGTGACATCCACCAAGATGACATGGGACTCCGTGAAGCCCTTGTGCTCTGCTATGACTTGCCAGCCCCGTTCATGCAAAGATTGCGCCAATGCTTTTGCATTCTTAAGAATCTGGTCCATGTACTCGACACCAAACTCCATCAACTCGGCCAGAACCACGGCAAGACCTGCGACATTGTGCAGATGATGGTTGCTCAGAAGGCCTGGAAATGATGCTCTCTTTATAGGCTCAGCAAACTCTTCTTGGGCCAAAATGATTCCATGTTGTGGACCGGGCATTGTCTTATGCGTAGACGCAGTCATCATGTCCGCACCCTCTCTTAATGGGTCCTGGAATCTTCCTGCTGTAATTAGACCAGACACATGCGCGGAGTCGTAGCCAATTGTCATTCCGTACTCATCTGCGATGTCACGGAACTCCTTGACAGGGTGTGGGAATGGAAACACGCTGCCTCCGAATAGGAGAAACTTGATCTCATCGCCCTTGTTCTGAAGCTTCTTGATGAGGTCAATGCTTGCATCAACATCGATATTGAACTCCTCATCATTGAACACCCAGTTGCGTACCTTATGACCCCTTATAGCTCCTGCAGTACCACCAAGGTTCTTCCTAGCGTGGGAGATGTGTCCTCCATGTGCGATTGAAAGGGCTAGCATCCTCTCATTCGTATCCATGGCTGCTGTGTACATTGCAAGGTTCGCAACAACACCAGATATGGGCCGGACATCTGCGAAAGGTGCATTGAACAGCTTCTTCGCGAGGTCTATTGTGATTAGCTCGACCTCGTCAATGAACTTGCAGCCAGCGTATACCCGTTCTCCAGGCCATCCCTCTGCATAGCGGTCTCGAAAGTCGCATACGATTGCAGACCTGACAGCTGGTGACGACACGTTCTCGGATGCGATGAGGTTTATTGTGTTCTGCATCCATGTATCATGTTTTTCGATCAAATCAAAGACCTGATCGTAGAGTTTCTTATGTTCAGTCAACTCGGACACTCCTGAGCCTAGACGATGCGTGCGCTAGAAGTGTCCTCGTTATATGGCTTACGACCTGACTCGACTACACTGTTTCTTCAAAAAGGGAGAATCGCGCTTCAAACCGCTAGATTCTTCTCTCTTCTTTCCCATACCAAATAGACTAGGTGTGATTCGGCGGGTCTGGGACATTGCTGTCGACTCTTCTGAACCCTGAATGACTCAACTAGAGCAACATACCCATGAGAACGCAAACCATTGTTCTCTGAAAACCAATGTGCCAGACGTGGCGAGAGGGAATGAAGGATGTTAAGGACAAAGATTGACTGGCGAGCCGTGGCAAAAGCATTGACATGGCGGGTTCTGGCCACTGCGACGACCATTACCGTTGCATTTGTTTTCACAGGATCTGTAGAAATCAGTCTTGGAATTGGGAGCATCGAGGCATTACTGAAGTTGGCGTTCTACTACTTCCACGAAAAAGCATGGGATAGGGTAGTAGTAATGCCTGAGGGAACGTCATGAGAGAAACGCATAAAGAATCTGTTTCTCGCAGACCTGAAGCGTTTCGCTAGATATCCCGTAATTCAGGTAATCGGACGACCAGATCGGTAAATACCTCTTCGATATTCTCTCCTGTTTTTGCTGAAACCTCGAAGTATCTCACCTTTAACCACTCAGCAAGCATCTTTCCAGCCTGAATCGGCACCAGTCTTGTTTCCATGTCTATTTTATTTGCCACCAAAGCGACACTAGCTGTAGGGCACACTGCTACAAATTTCATGAACCACTCGTGAGCAGTCATGAATGTGGGAGGTCTCGTCACATCGTACACAATCAGCCCCATCATAGCACCGGCCATATAGCGTCGCCTCAACTCATTATACGAAGGTTGACCTGCCAAGTCCCAAAGAACAAGTCGTATGCGCAATCGTCGGCCTGATGGATTGGTGTGATCAATCGTCTTTAGTGAGAAAGCAGTCCCAATTGTAGACTTGTAATCTGCATTGAATATGTTATCCGTGTATCTTTTGATGCAGCTAGTTTTGCCTACCCCCCAATCCCCAAGTGCGACTAGCTTTAGTAAGAGGGGAGAGGGTTCATCGTCCATTCAGAGTAGCTCCTAATACGGCATCTGTAATTCTCTCGACAAAATCAGATAATAACCATTCTAGGATGCCGTGTATGAACATCAGAGAATAAAAGAAAGAGTGTAACGAGCAATCAACCGATTGCCCGCTTTCGCAACTGCTGTCAGTTGCATAGAATTGTTAGTGTTGTCAGTGACTTTTAGTATCGACGTCTGTCGCGGCCGCCACCACCGTAGCCACCGCCACCACGCCTGTCTCTGCCACCGCCATAGCCACCGCCGCCACCGCGTCGGTCTCCGCCATAGCCGCCTCCGCCTCGACCGCCACCACCGTAGCCTCCACGGCGACGGTCGTCTTCATGCTCCTCAGCACTCATATCAACATCCATGTTGACTTCGTCGATTGCTTCCTCAGCCTCAGACACCTCACCATACTTCCCAATGTTGAGACGTAGGTTTCCTCTGAATAGGCCTGTGTAGCCGTTCTTCAGGGTGTAGGTGTTTCCGATCGCTAACTCGTCTATGTTTGCATCCCAAAGGGGTACTGCCACACGCGCGGTTGAGTCGCCAACCACGGCATCTAGCACGCGATGACTCTCCCCACTTCCACGTGAGGTTACCTCGCGCTCTTCTCCCATCTCCATTATTTTGAAGGAGATGGTGACATTCTTCATTCGTGGCTTCAACTCAGCCACTGTAGCCTCAATAGGCTCTCTGTCGTTGTAACTCATTGTATATACTCTCACTTGAGAATAACAGGTCCTGCAAAACTAGCGTGATCTTCCGTGGAGTGCGATGTTGGATTGAACCCTCAAAGAAACCAGTCTGAAAAGCAGCTCTTTCGTGGTACTCCTGCAGCTTCATGCCGCGGGAATTTGCTTATGATGTTATCTATTGGACCTATTCTAGCTAGTTAGATGTTGAATCAGACGAGTATCAGAGAGCTCGAGTTCAAAGAGTCAGGGGACCACACTCTGCGGCTCGAGAACAATGATGAGGAGTTCCGAGAATGACACTGTGCTCAATGCAGGAGAAGAATTGATGATTCTCATATGGAGAGGGGGTCGGTTTTGGTTTTGCCGTCTTGGACTAACCTAATTTCCTCGCAAGCCTTAATTTCATTCGCAACTCGGGAGGTGTGAGTGTGTCCCGTGGTATGTACGAGGAGATTGACAGAAGCGGTCAGGCAAAATGGACACTTCCTACGATTATGGGTTTCATTGTAACTGTTGGATTATTGACTGTGAAACTCTTTGGGGATCCTCTGGGAGATCCTCCGTATAACAATCGAGTTGATGTTGTATTCCTTATTGGATTTGCACCAGTAGGAGCTTGTCTTCTAGGGAGTCTATTTGGAGTACTAAGAAAAAGAGCTACTAGAGTGAATCCAGACCGACTTGAATTCAGTGATGATGTCAGAAATTTGGATGATTTTGGAGAAGTGTATTATGAAGGCGATTTCAAAACTGGTGAATTGGGAGGTCATCCAGTATATGGATGCGGTTGGGCTATTACTCTAATGCTCACAGTATTCTTGGGATTCATGGTTCTTTTCTCAATGGATGTTGTAGGGCCTGTAATTGGCTCGATAATGGAAATCATCCTTGTGGCTGTTTTCTACATAGCAGGGTATGTTTCTGCCTTTAGAGGGGTACCAATGGGAAGTAAATTGGTCAAAGATCCTCTACATCATCGCATTACTAAATATCTAACAAAATATGATGTGCTTCAAAGTATTACA